>JBOHAK010000055.1:0-6298 GCA_050697795.1 Gaiellaceae bacterium | reverse complement strand
CGCCACGGGAGAGGTGGGGCGCGGCATCGAGTGCGTCGAGGTCGCCACCGGCATCCCGTCGCTCATGCAGGGCGCCAACCTCGAGGACGTCTCGCGCGGCATCGACTCCGACATGATCCGCCAGCCGATCGGCGTTTTCGCCGCGATCACCCCGTTCAACTTCCCCTTCATGGTGCCCCAGTGGTTCCTGCCGTTCGCGATCGCGTGCGGGAACACGTTCGTCTGCAAGCCCTCGGAGCAGGATCCGCTCGCCGTCGAGTTCACCTTCGAGCTCCTCGACCGCATCGGGCTCCCGCCCGGGGTCGTGAACCTCGTGAACGGCGGGAAGAACTCGGTCAACGCCATCCTCGAGCATCCGGAGGTCGACGGGGTCTCGTTCGTCGGCTCGACACAGGTCGCGCACTACATCTACGAGACGGCCGCCAAGCACGGCAAGAGAGTCCAGGCGCTCGGCGGGGCGAAGAACCACGTGATCGTCATGCCCGACGCCGAGCTCGAGAGCGCCGTCGACGGCGTCCTCTCCTCCGCCTTCCACGCGGCGGGCCAGCGCTGCCTCGCGAACTCCGTCTGCATCGCCGTGGGCGACGCCTACGAGCCGCTCCGGGAGAGGCTCGTGGAGAAGGGCGGCGCGATGGTCGTAGGCGACGGCGCCGACACGGAGACCGAGGTGGGGCCCGTGATCTCCTCCTCCTCCCACGAGCGCATCCTCGGCTGGATCGAGAAGGGCGTCGAGGACGGCGGCGAGCTCCTGCTCGACGGGCGCGGCCGCGGCTCGGAGGACGGCAACTTCATCGGCCCGACGATCATCGAGGCCGAGGAGAGCTCCGAGATCGCGAGCGAGGAGATCTTCGGCCCCGTGCTGACGCTCCTCAAGGCGCGCGATCTCGGCCACGCGCTCGAGATGCTCAACTCCTCGACGAAGGGCAACGCCGCGTCGATCTTCACGACGAGCGGCGGCGCGATGCGGAGGTTCCGCTACGAGGCCGAGGCCGGCATGCTGGGCGTGAACATCGGCGTGGCCGCGCCGATGGCCTTCTTCCCGTTCACCGGCTGGAAGGACTCGTTCTTCGGCGACCTGCACGCGCACGGCCGCGACGCGATCGACTTCTACACCGAGAAGAAGGTCGTCATCACGCGCTGGCCCAAAGTCTGAGTGCCGAGGCGATTCGAGTACGCGGCGTCCCTCGACCGCGAGGGGCGCCTGCTCGCGGGCGACGGCTCGCCGCTCGAGCCGGGGGACGACTGGACGCCGGAGCACCTCGTGCTCGCCGGGCTCATGCGCTGCACGCTGAAGAGCCTGACCTTCCACGCGGAGCGGCGCTCCATCTCGGTGCGCGGCGGTGCCGCCGCCGAGGCGGTGGTGACGAAGCGCGAGGAGGACGGCCGCTACGCGTTCGCCGAGGTCGAGTGCGGCCTCGACGTCGAGCTCGAGCCGCTCCCGGAGGGCGAGGCGCTCACGGAGCTCCTCGGCCTCGCCGAGCGTGACTGCTTCGTGGGCGCCTCCCTCACCGTCGCGCCGCGCTACGAGTGGCGCGTGAACGCTGCGCTCGTGCGCCGATGAGCACCGCCGTGCTCGACGTCGCGACCGTGCGCGCCCGCTTCTCGGCGCTCGACCGGCGCACGGCCTTCCTCGACGCGCCCGGCGGCACGCAGACGCCCGACGAGGTGATCGAGGCGATGGCCGCCTACCTGCGCGAGTCGAACGCGAACCTCGGCGGGCCGTTCGAGACGAGCCTGCGGAGCGACGCCCTCGTCGTCTCGGCGCACCACACGGCCGCGCGCTTGCTCGGCTGCTCGGCCGACGAGGTCGGCTTCGGGCAGAACATGACGACGCTGAACTTCATGCTCACGCGCACGGTCGGCCGCGAGCTCGCGGCCGGTGACGAGATCGTCGTCACCCGGCTCGACCACGACGGGAACGTCTCGCCCTGGCTCGAGCTCGCACGCGACCGCGACCTCGTCGTCCGCTTCGCCGACCTGCGGGAGGACGCGACGCTCGACCTGGCCGACCTCGAGCGGCAGCTCTCGGGCCGGACGCGAGTCGTCGCCTTCCCGTGGGCCTCGAACGCGGTCGGCACGATCACGGACGCCCACCGCATCGCGGAGCTCGCCCACGAGGCCGGCGCCCTCGCGTGGGCGGACGCCGTCCACTACGCTCCGCACGGGCCGATCGATGTGCGCACGGCCGGCGTCGACGTCCTCCTCTGCTCGCCGTACAAGTTCTGCGGGCCGCACCTCGGCCTCTTCTACGGGCGCCGCGAGGTGCTCGAGCGCTGGCGCCCGTACAAGGTTCGGCCGGCGCCCGACGAGCCGCTCGGGGCGCGCTTCGAGACGGGCACGCTCCCGCACGAGGCGCTCGCCGGGTTCGTCGTCGCCGTCGGCTACCTCGAGTCGCTCGGCTGGGAGGCGATCGTCGCGCACGAGCGCGAGCTCGGGGAGCGGCTCCTCGCCGGGCTCCCGGAGGACGTGCGTCTCCACGGACTGTCGACGATGGAGGGCCGCACGCCGACCTTCGCCGTAACGCTTCCGAAGCTCACCCCGCACGCGGCCGCGGAGCGACTCGCGGCGCGTGACATCGCCGTCTGGTGGGGCGACTACTACGCGATCGAGGTGATGAGGAGGCTCGGCCTCCGCGACGGCGCCCTCCGGATCGGCCTCGTCCACTACAACACCGCCGACGAGGTCGACCGCGTCCTGGACGCGCTCACCGAATTGACCTGATGCTACGGCTCTACTGGGCGCGGAACGACGGCATGGGTGGGCACGTCTTCCTGGGGCTCGACGACCTGCGGGCGCTGGCCGCCGAGATGGCCGAGCAGGGCATGACCGGATGGGTCGCCCTAGAGCGGCTCGAGCCGGGAGCGCACGTGTCGCCCGGCGCCATCGACTTCGCGCTCTCGCAGGCCTCGCCCGAGCCGTCGGTGCTCGCGGACGCGAAACTCTGGCGCGACTGGCTCGCCTTCCTCGCGGGGGCGGCCGAGAACGGCGGCATCCTCGTCCGCTGACGGTTAGCCGCTGGCAAGATGCACCGCAGCGCGGCCCCAGACCACTGAACGCGGAGGGAACCGATGACTCGATGGACAAGGCTCGCGCTCGCCGGCGGCGCCGTCGTCATCGCCGTCGTGCTCTTCGTCGTCCTGCGGCCCGACGACGACGAGGACGCCGAGCCGACGCCCGCGGCGCAGACGACGACCGGCGACACGACTGGAGAGACGACGACCGAGGACACGGAGACGGAGACCGAGACGGAGGACACGACCACCGGGGAGGCTCCGACCACGACGCAGGCCGACAACCCCGACGAGCCCCAGCGGATCGTCATCGTCGTCCGCGACGGGCAGCCCGTGGGCGGCGTCAAGCGGCCCGAGATCGACGAGGGAAAGCAGGTCGTCCTCGTCGTGCGCTCCGACGTCGCCGACCACATGCACCTCCACGGCTACGACCTGCTCGCCGACGTGGCTCCCGGCCAGCCGGGGCGGATCCAGTTCCGCGCCGACCTTCCGGGCCGGTTCGACCTCGAGCTCGAGGATCGCGCCGTCCTGATCGCGGAGCTCAGAGTCAGTTAGTGGCGCCACTCGCGCACGGGATCGGCGGGATCAAGGACCTGCCGGTCCCGCTCTGGCTCTTCTACTACGGCGCCGCCCTCGTCCTCATCCTCTCCTTCGTCGCGCTCTGGGTGCTCTGGAAGCGCCCCGTGCTCGAGGCGAGGAGCCGCGGGCGGCCCGTGCCGGCTCGGCTCCAGCGCATCGTGGCGAGCCCGGCTCTCCACGCCGTCCTCGGCGCGCTCTCCTTCGCGCTCCTCGTCGTCGTCACGGCGGCGGGGATCGTCGGCGACACGTCGCCGAACGAGAACCTCGCGCCGACGTTCGTCTACGTCGTCTTCTGGCTGGGCCTCGTCCCGCTCGTCGTCCTCTTCGGGAACGTCTGGCGGGCGCTCAGCCCGTGGCGCGCCGCCGCGGACGGGGTGGCGTGGCTCTGGGAGCGCACGGCAGGGCGCTGGGACGTGCCGTTCGCCTACCCGGCCGGGCTCGGCCGCTGGCCGGGCGCCGTGCTCCTGTTCGCGTTCGCAGCCCTCGAGCTCGCATACTCCGAGCCGGCGGATCCCCGCTCGCTCGCGGTCGCGATCGTCGTGTACAGCACGGTCACGTGGCTCGGGATGCTCGCCTTCGGCCGGGAGACGTGGACGGCCAACGGCGAGGCATTCAGCGTCTACTTCGGGTTCCTCGCGCGTGTCGCGCCCTTCGGCTGGCGGGAGGGGCGGCTGGTGGTGAGGTGGCCGTTCACGGGCCTCACGCGCCTCGACGTGCGCCCCGGGACGCTCGCCTTCGTGGCCGTCATGCTCGGCTCGGTCGCCTTCGACGGGCTCTCGCGGACGGAGCAGTGGGTCGACTTCCGAGCCAACCTCATGCGGCCGGTGATCGAGCGCTCGCCGCAGCTCGCGGACATCCTGGGCACGCTCCTGAGCGTCGCCGGGCTCGCCCTCGTCGTGCTCCTCGTCGCGGCCGCCTACCTGCTCGCCGTTCGCGCCGCCGCCGTCGTGACGGACTACCCGGGCAGCCTGCGCGACGCGTTCCTGGCGAGCCTCGTGCCCATCGCGCTCGCCTACGTCGTCGCGCACTACTTTTCCCTCGTCGTCCTCCAGACCCAGTTCATGGCTCCGCTCGTCTCCGACCCGTTCGGGAAGGGCTGGGACCTCTTCGGCACGGCGGACGTGCGGCCCGACCTCGGAGTCCTCACGCCCAACATCGTCTGGTACGTCCAGGTCGCGGCGCTCGTGATCGGCCACGTGGCCGGGCTCGCGCTCGCGCACGACAAGGCGGTCGAGATCTTCGAGTCGCCCCGCAAGGCGGCCCTGAGCCAGTACGCGATGCTCGCGCTCATGGTCGTCTACACGGTCGCCGGGCTCTGGCTGCTCTCGAGCGGCTAGCCGTACGACCGGCGGGCCGCGTCCCAGCGGGGCTCGTCCCAGCGGATCGTGTCCGGGTTCACGCGGCGGCGCTCGGCGAGCGCGAGCGTGAGGAGCTGGAACGGGACGATGTCGACCGCGGGGTGCTCCGTGGGGACGAGCGTCGTCTCGGCGCCGATCTCGCCGAGCGCGCGCACGACGTCGGCGGCGCGCTCGGCGGCGCGGCCCTCGCCCTCGAGCACGAAGACCCGCACCGTCTCGTCGATCGCCGCCAGGTGGCCGTGGAGGATCTGCTCCGTGTGGTGGGCCTCGGCGGCCAGGTGGACGCCCTCCCTGAGCTTGAGCACGGCCTCCTGGGCGGTCGGCCAGTCGCGGCCGGCTCCGACGACGACGATGCGCTCGTGCCCCGACGGCGCGAGCGGATCCTCCGCGAGCACGCGCTCGACCACGGCCGGAAGCCCGCTCACGTCCTCGCTGCGCAGGACGGCAAGCGCGGCCACGGCCGCCGTGTAGCTCCCCGTGTGGCAGTAGGACTCCTCGATCTCAGGCGTGACGACGAGCACCTCCTCCGCGAGGTCGGCGAGTGGGCTCTCCTCCTTGCCGGTGACGAGCCACATCGGGCCGTCGAACGCTCGCGTCGCCTCGAGGGCGAGCGCCGTCCCGCCCTCGTGGCTCACGACGACGAGCAGGTCGGCCTGCGGCGGGGAGAGCACCGCCTCGAGCGCCTGCACTGACTCGCCGCCGGTCTGCGCGGCGTGGTACGAGGTTCCGCAGCCCGTGAAGACGACCCGCCCGGCGGGCAGGCGCCGGGAGCCGACCCGCTCCGGCACGCCGCGGAGCCACTCAGGCTGGGCGAAGGTCGCGTTACGGGTGAGGTCTCCGGGCACCGAAGCGGCGAAAGTACCATGCGCGAGATGGAGGGCTACCGGTTCGTCCACGCGCGTGACGTCGAGTTCCGGGACGTCGACGTCGGCGGCCACGTGAACAACGCGGTCTACGTCACGTACCTGGAGACGGCGCGCATCGCGTACCTCGTCGAGGTGCTCGGCGCCGACTTCGCCTACGAGCTTTCCCTGATCCTCGCCAACATCACGGTCGACTTCCGCTCGCCAGCCCGCTTCCCCGAGCGGCTCGAGACCGGCGCGCGCGTTACGCGCGTGGGAACGAAGAGCTTCGCCATGGAGCACGAGATGCGCGGCGGCGACGGGCGCCTCGTCCTCGAGGCCTCGTCCGTGCTCGTCGCCTACGACTACGAGGCGAACGCGTCCATGGCCGTCCCCGAGGACTGGCGCACCCGCCTCGACGCCTACGAAGAGAGGAGCTCTGTGGCCACCTGATGCCGAACGCGTTCACGAAGACAACCCTGGAGAACGGCCTGCGGGTCGTGACCGC
>JBOHAK010000054.1:0-6423 GCA_050697795.1 Gaiellaceae bacterium | reverse complement strand
CCGCCGCGCTCGTCGCGCAGGCGCGCCCCGGTCTTTCGGCGCTCGAGCTGAAGAGCGCGCTCGTGGGCAGCGGCGGTCGCCTGCGGCGCGAGGACGGCCCGGTGGCGGTCACCGCCCAAGGCGGCGGCCTCGTCGACCCCGGCCATGCGGCGAGCGCCGAGCTCGCTGTCGAGCCCGCCACGCTGGCGTTCGGCCGCGCCGAGGGCGAGACGTGGAGCGCGACCCGCACGCTGACCGTTCGGAACGTCTCGAACCGCCGGCTCGAGGTCGGCTTCGGGCTCGTGCCGGACAGCGCGGAGGCGCCGCCGCTCTCGTTCTCCGCCGCTCCCGCGGGACTCGCGCTGGGAGCGGGCGAGGCCCGCGAGGTGACGATCGGCGTCGCGGCCGACGGCGAGATGCCCGCCGGTTCGGGCGGCGTCCTCGTCGTGTCCGCCGACGGCGCGCAGCCGGTGCGCATCCCGTGGGCCGTCGCGCGACGCGCCGCCGAGCGCGCCCCGCTCGTCGGCGACGTCCAGATCTCGCACCATTCCTTCGCCCCCTCCGACTTCGCGCCGGTCGTCCTCGCCTTCCGCGCGGGCCGCGTCGACCGCACCGGCGACGGCGAGATGATCGAGCCCGTGGGCGTTCTCGAGCTCGAGCTCTGGACTGCGGACGGCCGCGGCCTCGGCGTCCTCGCCCGCCTCCGCGACGTGCTGCCGGGGCGCTACGCCTTCGGGCTCACGGGCCGTGGCCCGAACGGGGGCATCCTCCCCGAGGGCTCCTACGTCCTGCGGCTGCGCGCGTACCCCGTCGACGGCGACGACGGGACGCGGCCCTCGACGGCCGAAGCCGTCTTCACGATCACGCGCTGAGGACGAAGCACGTGACGACGCTCGAGGCGCCCGCCCTTTCGCACCTGAAGGAAGACCCGTGGGAGATGGCGCGCAGCCAGCTGAGGCGCGTCGCGAAGCTGATCGACCTGGACGACGACATGCTCGGCGTCCTCTCCCAGTGCAAGAAGGCCGTCGCGGTCTCGATCCCGACGCGCATGGACGACGGCTCCGTGCGCGTCTTCGAGGGCTTCCGCGTCCACCACAACATCGCGCGCGGGCCCTCCAAGGGCGGCATCCGCTACCACCCCGACGTCACGCTCGAGGAGACGAAGGCCCTCGCGATGTGGATGACATGGAAGTGCGCGCTCATGGGCCTGCCCTTCGGCGGCGCGAAGGGCGGGGTCGTCTGCAATCCGAAGACGATGTCCGTCGCCGAGCTCGAGGGCATGACGAGGCGGTTCACGACGGAGATCATCAACCAGATCGGGCCCGAGGTGGACATTCCGGCGCCCGACGTGGGGACGAGCCCGCGCGAGATGGCGTGGATCTTCGACACGTACTCGATGAACAAGGGCTACTCCGTGCTCGGCGTCGTGACGGGGAAGCCACTCGAGGTGGGCGGCTCCCTCGGGCGCGTCGAGGCGACCGCGCGTGGAGCGTACTTCTGCATCCGGGAGGCGCTCCGGCGGCGCGGCCGGCCCGTCGAGGGGTGCCGGGTCGCGATCCAGGGCTGCGGGAACGTCGGCCGGAACCTCGCGCTCATCCTCGCGGCGGACGGCGCGACGATCGTGGCGCTCTCCGATTCGGCGGGCGGCGTCGCGAGCCCGGGCGGCCTCGACGTCGCCTCGGCTCTGGCCCACAAGGAGGAGCACGGCGCCCTCACGGGCTTGGCGGGGGCCGAGGCCGTGTCCAACGACGAGCTCGTCCTGCTCGACTGCGACGTGCTCGCTCCCTGTGCGCTCGAGCACTCGCTGACCGCCGAGAACGCCGACCGCGTGCGGGCCGCGGTCGTGGTCGAGGGCGCGAACGGCCCCGTGACGCCCCAGGCCGACCGCATCCTCGAGGAGCGCGGCGTCCTCGTCCTGCCGGACGTCCTCGCCAACGCGGGCGGGGTCGTCGTCTCCTACTTCGAGTGGGTGCAGGGGCTCCAGGAGTACTTCTGGAAGGAGTCCGAGGTGAACGGGAAGCTCAGCGAGATCGTCACGGGCGCGTTCGCCGAGACCTGGGACCTGCACGAGGAGCGCTCCTTCTCCATGCGGGACGCCGCGTACGCGATCGCCGTCGGGCGCGTCGCCGAGGCGACGACGACGCGCGGCCTCTATCCCTGAGGGTGCGTGTGGCCACGCGCCGCGTCACCCTCTACGGCGCCGAGGGCTGCCACCTCTGCGAGAGCGCCCGGCGGGTGCTCGCCGAGGTGCGCGCGGAGGTGCCGTTCGAGCTCGAGGAGGTCGACATCGCGGGCGACCCGGAGCTCGAACGCGCCTACCGGGAGCGCATCCCGGTCGTGGCGGTCGACGGCGTGGAGGCCTTCACCTACTTCGTCCACCCGGACGGGCTCCGCCGCCGCCTGGCCTGACGCGCGGCCGGCCGGTACTGCGACCCCGGCCGGCGGCCCCTCGTTATTCTGTCCCTCTCGGATGGCCTTGCGAATCGCGAGCGAGGGGGGTGTCAGGGCGGGCGACCGGCTGACTGTCGGGGTCGCCGCGCGCCTCTCCCAGTACCTGCGCGTCCTGACGCAGGCGCGCAAGATGGGCAAGGAGCGCATCTCCTCGCAGGAGATCAGCGAGTACACGAACATCAACGCGACGCAGATCCGCCGTGATCTCTCGGCCTTCGGGAAGTTCGGCAAGCGCGGCGTCGGCTACTCGATCGACGGCCTGATCGCGGAGATCCGCAAGATCCTCCGAACGCAGGGCCAGCACAACATCGCGCTCTTCGGCGGCGGCCGGCTCGGCCAGGCCATCGCCAGCTCGACGATCTTCGCCGACCACGGCTTCAACGTGGCCGCCGCCTTCGACACGGACACGGGCAAGGTCGGCTCGCCGATCGGGGACACGACGATCACGTCGTATTCCGAGCTAGGCGACGTCATCCGCGAAAAGAACATCATCGTGGCCGTCCTGGCGGTGCCGCCCGACGCCGCGCAGCAGGTCGCCGACGACGTCGTGGAAGCCGGCGTGAAGATCATCTTCAACTACACGGAGGCGCTTCTCGACGTCCCGCCGGAGGTCACGGTGCACACGACGAGCCCGGCGGTCGAGCTCCTCTACGCGCTCTACTTCTACCTGACGTAGGCCGCGGTCCTCCTTCCCCTCCGCCCCCGACGCCGGCTCTTGACCGGATTCGCCGCGCGGAGGATAGTGGCTCGCGTTGCGAAGTCCCCCCGGAAGGAGAACCTCATGGCTCGACCTCGACTGAACCCGGACGGGAGCCCGTCGAAGGCCCTCGACGACGCGCGGAAGCGAAAGATCCGCGAACGTCCGGACAAGGGCCAGATCACCCGGCACTTCCATCTGAACGAGTTCCACACGAAGGACGTCCGCGGCTCGGCCGTGCCGGTGAACTCCTGGCCCGCTTTGATCCGCCTCTGCGAGGACTACCTCGAGCCCATGAGAACGAAGTTCGGCAGATGCACGATCATCTCCGGCTACCGCCACCGCGCGTACAACAACACGCTCCCGAACGCGGCCACGAACAGCCAGCACATCTACGACGAGACTCCCCTGTCGGTCGCCGCGGACACGCGCTACGAGCGAGGCAGCCCGCCGGAGTGGGTCCGGCACGCGAAGAGGCTCAGGACCGGGCTGGACAACCAGGGCGGCATCGGCCGCTACGACCGCGACAACTTCGTCCACATCGACAACCGCGGCTCCGCGGCCGACTGGCAGGGCAACTAGCGCGTCGCGCCGCCGCTATCTGACGTAGACCTCCACCGGGCCGGCGGGCCGGTCGGCGAGCGCCGCCTCCACCTCCCCGGCGCGGGAGTCTGCCACCACTGCGCCCTCGACAACCTCCGCGGGGATGCCCTCCCGCCGGAGCACGCGGACGACCTCGGCGGGCGGGCCCGCGACGCTCACGACCGGCTCGCCGCGCTCCTGCAGAGCCTGTGCGCTCGTGCCGGAATCCTCCGCGCGTCCCGTGTCCGCCCCGCCGCCCGCCTCCTCGGCGACCTGAGCCGCGTCGCCCGCCTCGGAGTCGGCGTCGTCCCCGCCGCCGAGCTGGACGGCGGCGAAGACGAAGACCCCCACGAAGGCGGCCGCCGCCGCGACTGGGGCGGCGACCAGGATGGCGCGGCGCACGGGACGGAAGGGCCGCCATGGGTCGCGGCGCTCCGGGAGCGCGGCGAGCGCCTCCCGTCGCCGCTCCTCCGGAAGCTCGAGCAGGGGCGAGGCCCGCAGCGCGGCGCGGCCGGCCTCGAGCCGGCGCACGCTCTCGGCGCACGCGCGGCAGGCGACCAGGTGCTCGACGACGTCGCGGCGCGCGTCGGCGGTGAGCTCCTCCTCGACGTACGAGAGCAGCTCGAGCTCGTCCGGATGCTTCTCGGCCATCACAGGTTCGACTCCGTGGACTCCGCGGGGGTTCCCAGGCGTTCCGCCAGCTCGCTGCGCCCGCGGAAGATCCGCGACTTCACCGTACCCTCGGGGACCTCGGTCAGCTCGGCGATCTCGGCGTAGGAGCAGCCGAGGACGTCGTAGAGGACGACGGCCGTCCGGTAGCTCTCGTCGAGGGCGTTCAGCGCGCGCTGGAGCTCGCCCGAGAGCTCCTGCTCCGCGAAGCGGTCGCGCGGGTCGACCGGGTCGGGCGGCTCCTCGACGGGGGGCACGCGCCGCTTCGCCCGGGCGTCGTGGGCCGCGTTGACCGTGATGCGGTAGAGCCACGTCGAGAAACGCGCATCCGCGCGGAACTTCGGCAGCGCGAGCCAGGCGCGTACCAGCGCATCCTGCACGGCGTCGGCCGCTTCGTCGCGCGAGCCGAGGACGCGCGCGGCGAGCGTGTAGAGCCGCTGCTCGTGGCGCTCCACCAGCTTCTCGAATGCGAAGCGCTCCCCGCGCTGCGCCCGCCGGACGAGGAGTTCGTCAGGATCCATGCCTGTGAAGATTCTCCTCTGGCACGGCTACCTCCTTGGCGGAACCGGCTCGAACGTCTACACGCGCTCGCTCGCCCGCACCTGGAGCCGGCTGGGCCACGACGTCGTCCTCCTCTGCCAGGAACCGCATCCCGAACGCTACGACGTCGGCGGCGCGACCGTGGTCAGGCCGGACGCAGGCGGTCTCCTGCCCGTCTTCGTCCTCGACCGCTACGAGGATCTCGAGGCGCGGCTCCTGTCCGAGCTCTCCGCGGCGGAGCGTGACGCGTGGGTCGAGCGGAACGCCGCGGCCGTCCACGGGCACCTGCCGGCCGACTTCGTGCTCGTGAACCACGTCCTGCTCGGCGGGCCCGTGGGAGCGGCCGCCGGCGTGCCGTTCGCGGTCAAGGCGCACGGGTCCGAGCTCGAGTTCGCGATCCGCGGCAACGCGGACCTCGCCGCCTGGGCGCGGGAGAGCCTCGCCGGTGCCACCGACGTGCTCGCCGGCTCCGAGCACATCCGGCGGGTGCTCGAGGAGGTGCTCGGCCCGGGCCCCCACCTCGACCGCGTCCGCATCGTCCCGCCGGGGGTGGACGTCGACGAGCTGCGGCCGGAGGCGCGCGAGACGGCCCTCGCGGCGCTCGTCGAGGAGGCGCGCCGCGATCCGCCGCTCGCGGGCGAGCGGCATCCCGATCCCGGCAACGCCGAGCGGCTGGAGCGGTTCCTGGCCGACGAGGGGCCCACGGTCGTCTACGTCGGCAAGCTGAGCCGCGAGAAGGGCGTCGACCTGCTGCTCGCGGCGCTCGAGCGCGTGGACGCGCGGGCGGTCGTCGTCGGCTTCGGGCCGGAGCGCGCGACGCTCGAAGCCGACGCTGCGGGGCGCCCCGTCCTCTTCACCGGCCCCCTCGAGCACCGCCATCTGGCCCACCTGTGGGCGCTCGCCGACGTGAGCGTGACACCGTCGGTCTTCCCCGAAGCCTTCGGGATGGTGGCGGCGGAGGCGGCGGCCTGCGGCTCGCCGCCGCTCGTCGCCCGCCATTCGGGCCTCGCCGAGATCGCCGCCGGCCTCGAGGAGGAGTACCCGCCGGAGCATCGCGAGCTGGCCTCGTTCGCCCGCGGGGACGCCGACGACCTCGCCGCGAAGCTCGGCGCGCTGCTCGCCCTGCCAGCCGAGGAGCGCCGGCGGCTGGGCGCCGCTGCGCGCCGCGCCGCAGAGCGGCTCTGGAGCTGGGAGCGCATAGCCGCTCTGATACTTTCGGCCCGTGGGTGACGCGCAGAAGCTGAGTCCGGAGGAGCAGATCAGGAGCGGCCGGGAGGGGTTCGAGTCCGGCCGCGACTTCACGGTCGCCGTCGAGGAGGAGTTCGCCATCCTCGACCCCGAGACGCTCGGGCTCGTGAACCGCTTCGAGGAGCTGCAGGCGGGAGCGAGCGGCACGCCGCTCGAGCCGCATCTGGTCGGCGAGCTGATCGCCTCCGAGATCGAGGTGCGCACGGGGCGCTGCGAGACGTTCTCCGAGGCGGCCGCGGCGATGGTCGAGCGCCGCC
>JBOHAK010000053.1:0-17256 GCA_050697795.1 Gaiellaceae bacterium | reverse complement strand
CGAGGGCTCGCAGAGGAGCGGCTCGTCCTCGTTCGTCTGGGCGAGCAGGTTGTCGAGCGCCAGCGTGTGGAGCTCCGCGACGCTCGTCCCCCAACGCTCGACGTCCTCCGGCCGCACGAGCGTGAACGCGTCCTCGCCGTCCACAACGTAGACCACGGCCAGGCGGCCCGGAAACGGCGTCTGCGCCGGCCGGAACCCGTAGGTCCGCAGCTCGAAGCGGCCCTTGAGGAGCGGCATGAGATCGGCCCGGACGTCGGCGAGGGAGCTCTCCGAAAGGCCGTCTTCGAGCCGGGCCTGCGCGTCCTCGACCACGCCGGCGACGATCTCGTCATCACGCTCCGGCGCCGCCCGGTAGCGGGCGAAGGCCTCCTCCAGCGCGACGTCGATCCGGTTCGGGCCGTCGTGGGCCGTCACGGAGAACCCGGAGCCGGGCGCCGCCTCATAGCCCCCCGAGCGCAACTCGGCCGCGACGACCTCCTCGAAGGAAGAGCGCACGAGCCTCCGGTCGCCGGACGTCGTGTCGGCGCCGTCGTCGTCCCCGCCGCAGGCGGCGAGAGCGAGGAGCAGGCAGGCTACGAGAACCGCGCGCGGGCGCACGCGCCTAGGATGCCTGCGCTCCCCGCGGCGGGTCGCAGTGACTCTAGGAGGCGACCTTGGCGGCGCCGACCGACTCGAGCTCGCCGTCGAGCCAGACGGCCGCCTCGTCCTCGTCCATCGCCTTGGCGTACATGAGCTCGGAGGCGAGGATCTTCTTCGCCTTCACGAACATCTGCTTCTCGCCCGTGGAGAGCCCCTTCTCCTGGTCGCGCAGCGAGAGGTTCCGCACGACCTCCGCCAGCTCGAAGATGTCCCCCGTCTTCATCTTGTCGCGGTTGTACTTGAAGCGGCGGTTCCAGTTCTTCGGCATCTTGGTGCCGCTGCCGTGGAGCACCTTGACGACACGCTCCACCATCTCCTCGTCGATCACCTTGCGCAAGCCCACGCGGTCGGCGTTTTCGGTCGGGACGTTCACGGTCATGTCGTTGTGCAGGATCTTGATGGTGAGGTACTCCCGCTCCTGCCCCAGAATCGTCCTCGTCTCCTTCTTCACCACGGTGCCCGCGCCATGGTGGGGATAGACGACCTTATCGCCGACTTTGTACAAGCTCTCCTCCTCTGGAACGCGGGCGTAAAAAGAGACGCCCAGGACGCCTGCGGAACCATGCCATTCTAGCGGAAACCCGCTTGGTTAGCGAATTTCCGGGGTTCTTCGGCGCCAAATCAGAGCTGCAGGTACCGGTCCACGAGGTTGTGCTCCTGCAATCTGCGGAGCCCCTCGCGGATCTCGCGGGCGCGGACCGAGCCGACGCCGTCGACCGCCTCGAGGTCGCGATGGCTCGCCCGGACGACGGCGTCGAGGCTGGCGAAGTCCCTGACCACGTGGCGGATGACCGAGTCGGGCAGGCGCGGGATGCGGGAGAGGACGCGGTAGCCGCGCGGCTGCACCGTGTAGTCGAGCGGGTTCGCGTCGCGGGCGTAGCCGAGCAGCTCCGAGAGCTCCTCGAACTCGAGCAGGCGCGGATAGTCCACCTCGGACAGCTTCTCGAGGACGACCGCGCCGCTCGCCGGGTCGCCCGTCCGCTCGTAGTCGTAGACGACGGCCGCCTTCTCGCGGGGGACGTCCTCCATGAGCTCGTCGAGCTGCATGCGGATGAGACGGCCCTCCTCGCCGAGCTCGACGCAGTTCCGCTCGATCTCCTCGGCCATGCGCGTCGTCATCTCGGCGCGCTGAAGGACGACGAGGACGTCGTCGAGCACCACCGCGCTCTGGAACTCGAGCGCCGTGAGCCGGGTCAGACCCTGGTCGAGCCTGGACCGGTACGTCTCGAGCGTCCCCAGGGCCTGGTTGGTGCGCGCGAGCGTGTCGGAGATCTCGCCGAGCTGGTAGCGGATGTCGCCGACGAACACGGTGACCGTCTCGCGCTGCTGCGAGATCGACACGACGAGGGCCTCCGTCTGCTTGGCCACACGCTCGGCGGTGCGATGGCGGGTGCCGGTCTCGGAGGACGGGATCGCCGGGTCGGGCATGAGCTGGACGTTCGCATAGACGAGCTTCTGGGAGTTCCGGCTGATGACGATCGCTCCGTCCATCTTCGCCAGCTCGTAGAGGATCTGGGCCGAGAAGGGCAGGTCGAGCCGCATCCCGCCCGAGAAGAGGAAGGCGAGCGCGTTCGGGTCACCGATCACGATCAGGGCGCCGTGCTCGGCCCGGATGATGTCGTCGATGCCGGCGCGCAGGGCCGTTCCGGGCGCCACCTGCTTGAGCGCCGAGAGGAGGGTCTTATCCGTCCGAGGATCCGCTCGCATCGAGCCCCGCCGTGATCGCCTGTCGCAGCGTGGCCGCTGCTCCAAGGCGCATTCTGCCACGGGACTCCGTACCGCCCGGTACGAGAACCTCCGAAAAGCCCAGCTTCGCGCACTCCGCGAGGCGCCGCTCCGCCTGATTGACAGGGCGAACGCGGCCCGTGAGGCCGATCTCGCCGAAGCAGGCGGCGCCGTGCTTGACAGGGACGCCGCGGGCCGCCGAGGCGATGGCGAGCGCGATCCCGAGGTCGGCGCCCGGCTCGTCGATGCGGACGCCGCCGGCGACGTTCAC
Organism: Gaiellaceae bacterium; assembly: GCA_050697795.1. GTDB lineage: Bacteria > Actinomycetota > Thermoleophilia > Gaiellales > Gaiellaceae > JAIBJN01. The sequence continues at coordinate 14,621 of JBOHAK010000053.1, read as the reverse complement.
GAACACGTCCGCGGCGCCGAGCGCCACCCCGGCGTGGCGGCCGAGCACGGCGACGATCATGGAAAGGCGCTTGGGATCCACACCGGTCCCGACGCGCCGCGGCATCGCCAGGTCGGTGGGCGAGACGAGGGCCTGGACCTCGAGGAGGAGCGGTCTCGTGCCCTCGATCGTGCAGACGACCGCGGAGCCGGCCTGCCCGTCGTCAGGGCGGCCGAAGAGCTCGGACGGGTCCTCGACGGCGACGAGACCCTCGGAGGTCATCTCGAAGACACCCAGCTCGTTCGTCGATCCGAAGCGGTTCTTCACCGCGCGGAGGATCCGGTGCGAGCGGTAGCGGTCGCCCTCGAAGTGGAGGACGCAGTCGACGAGGTGCTCGAGGACGCGGGGGCCGGCGACGGACCCTTCCTTCGTCACATGACCGACGAGGAACGTCGCGATGCCGCGCTCCTTGGCGACCCGCAGGAGCCTCCCCGCCGCCTCCCGCACCTGGCCCACGGAGCCGGGCGCCGAGCCGAGCTCCGGCGCGTAGAGCGTCTGCACGGAGTCGATCACGCACACTTCGGGTCGCTCGCGCTCGAGCGTCGCGCAGACCTCGTCCAGGTTCGTCTCCGCGAGGATGTGGACGTCCGCGCCGCCCCCGAGCCGGTCGGCTCGCAGCTTCACCTGGGCCGCGGACTCCTCGCCGGTCACGAGCAGGACCTTGCGCTCGCCGGACATGGCCCGAAGCGCCATGAGTAGCAGCGTGGACTTGCCGATCCCCGGGTCACCGGAGACGAGGACCAGGCTCGCCGGGACGAGGCCGCCGCCGAGGACCCGGTCGAGCTCGGGGACGCCGGTCGGCAGGCGCTCGGCCTCGCCGGCCTCGACCTCGACAAGGCGCAGGAGCGGACGACCCTGGGCACGCGCGCCGCGGACGCCGGATGCCGCAGCCAGGGCGCGCTCCTCGACGAGGGTGCCCCAACTCCCGCAGTCGGGGCAGCGGCCGAGCCACTTCCCGGTCGTGTACCCGCACTCGGAGCACGCATGCTGGACGGCCGCCTTCGCCATGGGCGCTCAAGTCTAGGCGGGCGGTCCGACGCCGAACCGTGCCGAGACCGTCAGGCCTCTGTGCCGTTCCCGGGGCGAAAGGGCCTCCGGGCCGCCCGAAGAGCGGCCCTGGAAAGAGGAGCGGCGCCTCTCGGCGCCGCTCCGCGTCTTCGACTAGGAGGTGGCCCTACTCGTCGTCGTGGGGCTCGTCCGCGTCCGCCTCGCCCTTCGGCTCCTCGGCGGGGACGGTGACCTTCTCGGGCTCGGGTGCCTCGCCCTCGACGATCGTGATGTCGACGTCCTCGTCGTCCTTACGGCCGATGATGATCGTCGAGCCGGGCTTGATCGAGCGACCGAGGACGAAGTCGGCGAGCGGGTCCTCGATGAAGCGCTGGATGGCGCGGCGCAGCGGCCGGGCGCCCATGGACGGGTCGTAGCCCTTGTCCACGAGGAGCTCCTTTGCCTCCTCGGTGAGCTCGATGGCGGCCTCGTGCTCGACCATCTGCTCGCGGAGGCGCTTCATCATCAGGTCGACGATCGTCTTGATCTCGTCCTTCGTGAGCTTGTGGAAGACGATGACCTCGTCGATGCGGTTCAGGAGCTCGGGACGGAACACCTTCTTCAGCTCGCCCATGATCCGGTCTTTCATCTCCCCGTAGCTGAGACCGGTGTCGTCGCCGATCGCGAAGCCGAGGGACTGGTTCTTGGAGATCGTGGCCGCGCCGATGTTCGACGTCATGATCACGATCGTGTTGCGGAAGTCGACCTTGCGGCCCTGGGCGTCCGTGAGCTTCCCGTCCTCGAGGATCTGGAGGAGGATGTTGAAGACGTCGGGGTGGGCCTTCTCGATCTCGTCGAGGAGGACGACCGAGTACGGCTTGCGGCGCACGGACTCGGTGAGCTGGCCGCCCTCGTCGTAGCCGATGTAGCCGGGCGGCGAGCCGACGAGCCGGGAGACGGAGTGCTTCTCCATGTACTCCGACATGTCCACCTGGATCATGGCGTCCTCGTCGCCGAACAGGAACTCGGCGAGCGTGCGCGCGAGCTCGGTCTTCCCGACGCCCGAGGGGCCGAGGAAGATGAACGAGCCGGTGGGGCGCTTGGGGTCCTTGATGCCGGCGCGCGCGCGGCGGATCGACTTGGACACGGCGACGATCGCCTCGTTCTGGCCGATCACGCGCTTGTGCAGCTCGTCCTCCATGCGGATGAGCTTCTGCGACTCGGCTTCGGTGAGCTTGAAGACAGGGATGCCGGTCCACATGGAGACGATGTCGGCGATCTCCTCCTCGGCGATCTGGGGCTGCTCGACCTCCTCGGAGGTGCGCCACTTGTCCTCGAGCTCGCGCTTCTTCTGCGTGAGCTTGCGCTCCTTGTCGCGGAGGTTCGCGGCCTTCTCGAACTCCTGCGCCTCGATGGCGGCCTCCTTCTCCTCGCGCACCTTCTCGATCTCCTCCTCCAGCTCGCGGTAGCGAGGTGGGGCGGTCATCGTCTTGATGCGCATGCGGGAGGCGGCCTCGTCGATCAGGTCGATGGCCTTGTCCGGCAGGTGGCGGTCCTGGATGTAGCGGTCGGCGAGGACGGCGGACGCGCGCAGGGCTTCGTCCGTGATCGTGCAGCGGTGGTGCGCCTCGTAGCGGTCGCGCAGGCCGCGCAGGATCTGGACGGTGTCGTCGACGGAGGGCTCGTCCACCCGGATCTGCTGGAAGCGGCGCTCGAGCGCGGCGTCGCGCTCGAGGTACTTGCGGTACTCGTCGAGCGTCGTCGCGCCGATCGTCTGGAGCTCGCCGCGGGCGAGGGCCGGCTTCAGGATGGAGGCGGCGTCGATCGCGCCCTCGGCGGCGCCGGCACCGACGAGGTTATGGAGCTCGTCGATGAACAGGATGATGTCGCCGCGCTGGGTGATCTCCTTCATCACCTTCTTCAGGCGCTCCTCGAACTCCCCGCGGTACTTCGACCCGGCCACGAGCGCGGCGAGGTCGAGCGTGTAGATCTGCTTGTTCTTCAGGAGCTCCGGCACCTGGTTCGCGGAGATGCGCGCGGCGAGGCCCTCGACGACGGCCGTCTTGCCGACGCCCGGCTCGCCGATCAGCACCGGGTTGTTCTTCGTGCGGCGTGAGAGGATCTGCATGACGCGCTCGATCTCGGTCTGCCGGCCCACGACGGGGTCGAGCTTCGACTCGGCCGCGAGCTTCGTCAGGTTGCGGCCGAACTGGTCGAGCAGCTTCGAGCTCTTCGCCTTCTCGCCCGCGGCGGAGCCGCCGCCCTGCTGCCGCCGGCCGGGGCCGGAGAGCATGCGGATGATCTCGTTGCGGATCTTCTCGGCGTCGGCGTCGAAGTCGAGCAGGATGCGCGCCGCGACGCCCTCGTTCTCGCGCACGAGGCCGAGCAGGATGTGCTCGGTGCCGATGTAGTTGTGGCCGAGCGAGAGCGCCTCGCGCAGCGCGAGCTCGAGCACCTTCTTCGCGCGCGGCGTGAACGGGATCTGGCCGGTCGTCACCTCGTCGCCCTGACCGACGATGCGGGCGACCTGGGCGCGCACTTCCTCCACCGTGATGTCCAGGCTCTCGAGCACGCGGGCGGCGAGACCCTCCTCCTCGCGGAGGAGCCCGAGCAGGATGTGCTCGGTGCCGATGTAGTTGTGCTTGAGGGCGCGGGCCTCGTCCTGGGCGAGGACGACGACCTGTCTGGCTCTCTCGGTGAAGCGCTCGAACAAGGCTTCAGCGTCCTTTCCGGTCGACAGCCGGACCTATGGTACCGAACCGGTCGGGAGTGCCCGCGCGCGCCATGGAGTCGGTATCGGCTTCGTGACACATGCTCAACAGACCGAGTTTCTCACGTTCCGATCCCTCGTTCGAGGGGATCCCCGAACGGGGGACGCGAGACGCCGCCACAAGGCCGATCTTGACTGTATGGGAGGGAAGCTCATTGCGGCCGCGGCGGCCTCGCTCGCACTGCTCGCCCTCTCGCTCGCGCCCGCGGCAGGCGCCGCGCCCGTCGTCACGGCGAAGCCGACGCTCGAGCAGAACGTGGTGGCGCGGATCAACGCCGTGCGGCGGAGCCACGGCCTCCGGCCCCTCCGCGTCGTCCCGCGCCTCACCGACGCGGCCGACCGCCACGCCGCCTCCATGGGGCGCGCGAGCTACTTCCGACACCACCTCTTCACGCCCGCCCGCACGCGCGACTGGACGCCGTTCGGCACCTGGATCCGCTGGTTCTGGCCCGGGCCCGGGTACGGCTCGTGGAGCGCCGGCGAGAACCTCGCCTGGGGCGCACCCGACATCACGGCCCGGCGGACGGTGAGCAACTGGATGCGGAGCCCCGGCCATCGCGCGAACATCCTCAACGCGGGCTGGCGCCGGGTCGGCCTCGGCGCCGTGCACGTCAGGCGCCCGGTCGGGTACTTCGGCGCCTGGGACGACGTCACCATCGTGGTGGCGGAGTTCGGCCGGCGCTCCTAGCGCGTCCCGGGCCTCCTCGGACCGGGCCGCCCGTTAGGCTCGCGCGGTGGCCTACGAGACCACGCTCCGCCCGCGCCCGCCCTACTCGCTCGCGCTGTCGGCGCGGATGAAGAGCGACGCGACGCGCTACTTCCGGGACGGCGTCCTCACGGTGGCGCTCGAGGCCGGCGGCGCTCCGGCGCTCGCCCGCGTGCGCCAGCGGCCTGACGGGAGCCTGGCCGTCGCAGTCGAGACCGCACAGCCCGAGGCGGCCGTGGAGAAGCTCCGCTTCGTCCTCGCCGTCGACGACGACCACGCGCCGTTCCTCCACCGCTTCGCGGACGACCCGCTGCTCGCCGGTGCCCTGCGGCGGCTGCGCGGCTTCCGCCCGCTCCGCACGGCGACGGTGACGCACGCGCTCTTGAAGGCGGTCTGCGGCCAGCTGATCCAGGCGAAGGCGGCGCGGCTCCTCGAGGCGCGGCTCCTGCGCTCCGCCGGGACGCCGCTGGGTGAGCTCCGCCTCCCTCCGACGCGCGCCACGTTCGGCGGGCACTCGACCGCCGTGCTCGCGCGCGAGGGGCTGGTCGCACGGAAAGCGAACGCGCTCGTGCGCATCTCGCGGGAGTGGGACCTCGAGCGGCTGCACGGCGTGGAGACCGTCAGCGCCGCAAGCCGCATCGAACGTGAGCGCGGGCTCGGCCCCTGGTCGGCCGGCATGGTCTGTCTCTACGGGCTTGGCCGCTTCGAGCACGGGCTCGTCGGCGACCTGGGGCTCATCAAGCTCTGCTCGGGCCTGCTCGGGCGCCGCGCCGAGGCCGAGGACACGCAGGCGCTCCTCGAGCCGTACGGCGAGTGGGCCGGGCTGGCGAGCGTCTACCTGCTCTCGGGAGGCGTCCCGGCCGCCCGCGCAGCCTGAGTTAGGAGGGCTTGACGAAACGTGGTCTGTGCCGCCGGGCCGCGCTGCTCGCCCCGAGGACGGCGTCCTCAGTCGCGCCCGTAGGTAAACCTACGAGCACTCCCTGCGTCCTTGCCTCGGAACGATCATCACACCCCGGCGACGAGCAACGTTCCGCCAAACCCTCCTACGCCGTCTACTCGGCCTGCGACGGGCGCACGACGGCGAGCACCGTCAAGAGCAGGATCTTCACGTCGAGCCAGAGCGACCAGTTCTCGATGTAGTAGTTGTCCCACTCGACGCGGTCCGTGAGCGACGTCTTGCCGCGGAGGCCGTGCACCTGCGCCCACCCCGTGATGCCGGCCTTCACGCGGTGGCGCTCGCCGTAGCGGTACACCTGCTCGCTGAAGCGCTCCACGTACTCGGGCCGCTCGGGCCGCGGGCCGACGAGGCTCATCTCACCCCGGAGGACGTTCCAGAGCTGCGGCAGCTCGTCCACGGACGTCCGCCGCAGGAAGGCACCGAGCCGGGTGCGCCGGTCGTCGCCCTCCACGCCGCCGGGCGCTGTGCCGGGCGGCAGCTCGAGCGTCGAGCCCTCGTCGTTGCTCGGCTCGCGCATGGAGCGGAACTTGAGGATCTCGAACTCACGGCCGTCCAGCCCCGCGCGGGCCTGCCGGAAGAAGATCGGGCGGCCCATCGTCGCCCAGACGCCGATCGTCGCGGCCAGCATGACGGGCGCGACGAGCACGAGCAGGAACGCGGCGACGAGCCGGTCGGCCGCGTACTTGACCGCGAACTGCCAGCTGCGCGGGTTCGTCGGCTGCGCCGTGATCAGAGGGAGCCCGCCGAGGTACTCCACGCCGATGTGACCCATGACCTTCTCGTAGAAGCGCGGGACCATGGAGACCTCGATGCCGAGCTCCTGGCAGCGGCGCATGACCGCGAGGAGGACGCTCTGCGGCGCCGTCGAGAACGACAGGACGACGTGACGCACGCCGTGCTCTCGGACGACGCGGTCGAGGTCCCAGCTCGCGCCGAGGACGGGGAGCCGGTCGTCGGCATCCGCCGCGAGCGGCTCCTTGTCGAGGTACCCGACCGGCTTGAGGCCGAGCTCGGGGTGCTCGAGGAGGCGCCTGGCCGTCAGGCGCCCGACCTTGCCGGCGCCGACGACGAGCGTCGGCCGCACGGACTCGCCGCGACGCCGCGCCTGGAGCTCGCCCCACGTGAGGACGACGCGACCGGCGAGCAGGTAGACGCTCGCGAAGGCCCAGATGCGGGCGGTCTGCGCCGCGACCCACGGGTCGTCCGCGGCCACGACGCGCAGCGAGAGCACGATCATCGCCGCGAGGGCCGCCGAGGTGACGGCGACGCGCAGGTCGTCGAGGACTCGCAGGAAGACGCGCGGGCGGTAGAGCCCGCGCGCCGCCATGAAGGCGAACGTCAGCACGGGGAACGCGACGAGCCAGAGCGCCGGCGTGGAGGGAACGCCGGCCCGCGGGGCGCCGAGATCCGCGACGACGACCGCCGCGACGAGCATGAGCGCGTCGACGGCGACGCAGGTCCTGGTCCAGGCCTGAACCCGCCGCGTGCGTGCGACGACGCGGCGCGCGCCTACGCTGAGGGCGCGCGTCTCTGCGCGAGGGCCGTAGCTCACGTGGGATGTCTCCGGCTAGCTTCTGACTCGACCGACTCGCCTGAGCGTGAGCCCCGCCGCCAGCAGGAGAACCCCGGCGCCGACCAGGAGCAGGAGGTCGAGACCCGTGAACGGCAGCGAGCCGCTCCCGGTGCCTCCGCCTTCGACGCCGCCCTGGATGTTGCCGCCGGTGCCGCCGTAGCCGCTCTGCGTCGGATCCTGCGCGAGCGCGACCGACGCCGTGGCGAGGTACGCCAGAACCCCGCCACCCACTACATACAGACGCTTCACCATTCCCATTTCCCCTTTCCTCGCCCTCCTTCCAGGGCACCTCGCCGCTGTTCGGAGGGCTCGGGCCGCATGCCAGACGGAGGGCTGTATGCCCCCGCGGACCAATCCGCGAACATCGGCGCCGAGCAGGCCGCTCGCGCCCGAACGAGGACAGTCTGTTGCCGCAGACGCAGCAGTTGCCTCCAGAGCCGCAATGTTTCGCTCCCGCCGATTTCGGTGCCGCAACGGGAGCCTGAGTCACAGTATCGACGCGCCTTCGCGCGTGTCAACCTCGTGCCGCACGGCCACATCAGCTCGTGCGTTCCTCGACCCGCTGGAGAAAGATCCTGTCGACGACGCGGGGATCGACCGGTTCCCCGCTCGTGACCCCCTCACGGACGAGTGTGATCGCCTCCTCGCCTGGATTCAGCTCCTCGGCGCGGTCGAGCCGCGCCAGAGCCTCGTCGCGACGCCCCTCGAGCGCGGCGACGATCGCGAGCTCGAGCTCCGCGTACCAGTCCTCTCCGTTTCGCTCGAGCGCCCGCTCGAAGGCCTCCTTCGCGCGAGCGAAGTCCTCCTGCCGCATGGCGATCGCGCCGGCGACGAGGTCGGGGCGGTCGCTGAGGGGGTTGAGCCGCCGCGCGCGCTCGAGGATCGCGTGAGCGTCGTCCGGGCTCGCGCGCCAGACGTCGGCGGCCCGCTCGACCTCGCGGGCCGAGAGCCAGGGCAGAGCCAGGGACGCGATAGCGACCATGAGCGCAAGCGTACTGAGGGCGGCGGCTGTCACCCGCCTGCGCGACCACCCTGCGGGCCGCTCCACCGCCCGCGCCGCCGGCCGCTCGAGGCCACCGGCCAGCCCGAGCGCCGCCAGGGCGGGACCGCCGAGCGCCGGGAACTCCCAGAACCAGTCGATCGAGCCGTGGAGCGCGAAGTAGGCGAAGGTGACGACGGCCGCCGCGGCGAGCGCGTTCCCGAACGGCGAGCGCCAGCCGCGCCCCCGCCAGGTCGACAGGAGCGCGGCGACGAGGAACCCGCCGAAGAGGAACCCGCCCACGAGACCGGTCTGCGAAACCACCATCACCGGGAGGCTGTGCGGGTAGAGGGGTTCCTCGGGGCTCTCACGCTCCCGCAGGTAGGGGGCGGCGAAGTTGCCGGCGCCGATCCCGACGACCGGGGACTCGCGGAACTCCCCCAGCGCGACGCGCCAGAAGTCGTAGCGGTTGCTGCCCAGGTTGGCGCCGAAGTAGGACGAGCCCTCCTCGAACTGCTGTCCGGCGCTGAACTCGTCCCAGGCGTCCTGCGCACGCGTGACCGGGTTGCCGTAGACGGCGAGCAGCACAGCTGCGGTGACGAGCGCCGCCAGGCCGAGCAGGAAGCCGAGAAACCACGCGCCGAGCCGCGCCAGGTCGCGCGGCAGCGGCGCGAAGCAGTCGACGAGCCCGTAGACGGTGCCGAGCGCGAAGAGGGCGACCGCCGAGCCGAGGAGCGGCTCCTCGAGCGCGCCGAGAGCCTCGGGGAGCGTGTCACCACGCGCGGCGGAGTACACGTCCAGGAGCGGGTCGCGCACGAGGTAGGCGGCGAGGAGAGCGGGGCCGAGGGCGAGCACCGAACGGGTCCGGCCGGGCACGACGAGCAGGTAGAGGAGGACGACGACCGGGAAGACGAACAGCGAGCCCCGGCTCTGCGGCAGCACCGCCTGCTCGAGCAGGAAGGCGGCCGTCGCCAGGAAGAGGCCGCGGAGCCACCACGGCGTCTCGCGCCGCGAGGCAAGGAAGACGGCGGGCCAGAACGCCGTCAGGAAGAGCGCGCAGTCGGCGTTGATGTAGCCGACGGGCTCGGAGTAGCGCCCGCCGATGAAGAAGGCGCCCGGGTCGTCCGAGCGGAGGGCGCGCACGAAGGTCGCGGCGGCGATCGCCGCCACGCCGAGCGAGTAGGCGCCCAGCAGGATGGCAGCCTGGCGCCCCCGCCACGGCCAGAGCAGGAAGATGCCGTAGACGGCCAGGTAGAGCAGCGCGCGGTTCGCCGCGTCCCACGCCTCCCCCTTGTCGGCCGCCCACGCGATCGACAGGAAGCTCCAGAGGGCGAAGGCGGCGAAGAGGCCGAGCGCGAAGAGGCCCGCCCGCGGCAGGGTGCCCAGGAGCTGGGGCGCGCTCGCGAGCAGGAGCGCGAGGAGCCCGACGAGCGCGATCCCGCCCGGGTTCCACAGCGTCGGCGGATACCCGCCGTCGATCGCCGCCCAGAGGAGGAAGAGCCCGAGGGGCAGGGCGCCGATGAGGACGGTCGGGGCCCAGGCTGCGGCCGGGCTGGCGCTCTCCCTCATGGCCCGCGAGTCTACGAGTGCCGCGGGCTAGCGCAGCGTCACGCGGACGACCCGGGAGCGCACGCGCGCGTCGGCGTAGCGGGCGAGCGCGCGGTAGCGGACATGGCCGCCACGCGCAACGACGCTCGTGCGGAAGCCGCCGGCGGCGCGCGTGCGCAGCTGCTTGACGCGGACCCAGCCGCGAGCCGTCCGCCGCTGGATGACGACGGTGCGCGCCGCCGCCGTGCCCCTGCGCGTGACGCGCCCGCGCAGGACGACCCGGGCGGCCGGCCGGCTCCAGTCCAGGCGGCGCTGGGAGTCCTTGACGAGCCGGACCGTGCCGAGCGCGTACGCGCGGAGCGCAGCGTAGCTCGGCTTCAGGGCCCAGTCGCTCGTCACGAGGCCGAACCGGGCCTCGTACGTGTCGCGGTCGTCGTAGAAGGGGCTATTGCGGGCCGCGTACCAGAACATCGTCTTCACCCAGGGGAACCGCTCCACGTACCGGTAGGCCTTCGTGAGGAAGGCGGCCTGCGCCGCGGCCGAGACGCCGCCGTCCTGCGTCGTCGTCGAGTAGCCGAACTCGGTCAGCCACACCTGCTTGCCCGAATCGCCAAACGCCTCCATGGAGCGCCGGACCTCCTGGATGGCGGGAAAGGCGTTGATCGAGATGCGGTCCGGGTCCTCCCAGTCGTGGACCCCGTTCCAGGCCGCGGTCGGGTCGACGCCGTACGTGTACGGGTGGACGGCGACTGCGTCGAAGTACGGGCCGCCCCCCTCCCGGTACACGTCCTCGAGGAAGTAGAAGTCGCTCTTCGAGAGCCCGCCGAGGAGGACGGTCGCGCCGGAGTCTGCGGCCTTCACGGCCTCGTAGCCCGCCCGCAGCATCGGCACGTACTCCCGCGCGTCCGGCCCCGACGGCCAGAAGCGCGGGTGGTTCGGCTCGTTCCAGATCTGGTAGGTGTGGACGCCGCGCGCGCTGAAGTGCTCGACGACGAAGCGGACGACGTCGCCGTAGTCGGAGGCGCGGGTCGGGCGGTACGTGGCCTCCCATTGCCGGTTGCCCTCGCCGTCCACGCGCTTCGCGGGGTCGGCCGAGGCCCAGTACGGGACTCCGTCCGCGATCGGCATGAGCACCTGGATGCCGGCCTCGTGCGCCCGGTCGATCGCGTAGTCGTACTCGGCGAGCAGCCACTCGTTCACGACGCCCTTCCCGTCCGGCTCCAGCCCCGCCCAGTTGACGTTGGCGCGAATCCAGCGGATGCCGGCGGCCTGCAGGAGCGCGATCTCGCGATCGACGTCCCCCCTGGGCTGGCCCCAGGTGACGTCGGCGACGACTCCCACCTCCGCGGCCGGCGCGGCCGGGGCGAGCACGAGACCGAGCAGCGCGGCGCCGAGCGCGGCGAGGGCCGCGCGTGGGCGCAACGGCTGTCTGACGGCTGTCCCCATTCCCGGTCTCGCTCGGAACGTGCGTTCCTCCGGGTGATCGGCACCGGGCAGCATACGCCGCCGTCCCTCGAACGAGGGATGCGCGGGTTCAGCGCGCGCGGTTCGGCGAGCGGCTTCTGAGCGTGCCTTCGAGGAAGCCGTGCACCTTGGCGACGTCCACGAGGACGCGGACGACGGGCACCCAGGCGAGGGCCCGGTCGAAGCCGAGCGCCCGGCGGGCGGCAACCACGAATACCGCGATGTAGGCGGCCGCGCCCGCGGCGAGCAGCGCAGCGGCCGTCCGAGAGCCGAGGACGGCCAGCACCGCCAGGGCGGCGCCGGCGGCGTAGAGGGCGATCGTGACGAGCTCGTTCTGGCGGTCGACGCGCCCGAGGGCGTCGCCGTGGCCGTAGTTCCGGTACTGGCGGTACAGCTCTGCGAGGGAGCGCCTGGGGCGCCACCGCACGACTGCCTCCGGCACGGCCTCGAGCTCGTATCCGGCCTCGCGGAGCGCGCGCACGAACAGCTTGTCCTCGCCCCAGGGGAGCTCGGGCGGATAGCCGCCCACGGCCTCCCACGCCTCGCGGGGGAAGCAGAAGCCGTTGCGGCCGGCCGGCAGGAACTCCGCGCCCACGGGCCCCGGACGGTCCCGCGGCTTGAACGCGCGCAGCGTGAACCACCCGACGGCGCGGTCGAAGGCGGTGCGAGCGTCGGCTTCGGCCACGCCGACGGAGACCGTGCGCGGGCCGGAGGCGGCGGCCAGCGCGGCCACGAAGCCAGGGCCGACGCGGCTGCCGGCGTCGAGCGTCACGACGAGGCCGGCGCTTGCCGCCTCGATCCCGGCGTTGCGCCCCCGGCCGGGCGTAGCGCCGTCGGCCTCGAGCGCGAGGAGCGCCGGAAACCGATCTTTCTCGCGGTCGAGAAGCTCGCCTGTCCCGTCGTGGGAGCCGGCGTCCACGACGACGACCTCGGCGAGCGGGGGCAGCTGACCCTTCAGGTCGGCGAGGAGCCCCGACAGGCTCTCGGCCTCGTTCAGCACGGGGACGACGACGGCGACCGGCGGCTCAAGCACGTGCAACCGCCTCGATCGCTGCTTCCAGCTCGTCGATCCGCCGTTCCCACGAGTACGGCCTCACACGCTCGACGCGACGCCGGCGCGCCTCGGGGGAGTCGTCCCGCGCCGCGGCCCTGACGGCCTCGGCGAACGCCTCGGCGCCCTCCGCGAACGCGACGACGTCGGCGAAGCTCTCCGCCGCACGAATCGGCGTGCTCACGACGGGGCGGCCGGCGGCGAGGTACTCGACCAGCTTGACGGGGACGAGCGTGTCGGTGAACGCGTTGCGCCGGTACGGGATGAGAGCGACGGCGGCGCGGCCGAGGAGGACGGGCAGGCCGCCGTGCTCGAAGCGCCCCGTCAGGCGCACGTTGGGCAGGCCGGCTAGCTCGAGCGCCGCCTCCTCGTCGGCCGGGCCGGCGAGGACGAGCGTCCAGTCGGGCAGGAGCCGGGCCACCTCGGCCGCGAGGCGCTCGTCGAAGCGGAACCCGAGCGCGCCCGCGAAGACGGCCGTCCGCTCCTCGCCGGGGCCGTCCGCGACCGCCTCGAGCGGCTCGAGCTCGGCCGCCGCGGTCGCGAGGTGGACGTTCGGGTGGCGCGCGGCCAGGCGCTCCCGGATCGGCTCGGACCATGCGAAGACGACGTCGGCGCGCGCGAGGATGCGGTCCTCCGCGGAGCGCAGCACGCGAACGAGGCGCTCGGTCATGCCGGGCCCGGCGGCGTGGTCGTCCACCGCCTCGAAGACGACCGCGCGCCAGGGATGCCCCTCGACGAGCTGAACGAGCTCGGGCGTCGGGAAGCGCACCCAGAGGACCGTAGCGGCCGGGTCGCGCACCCGGGCGAGGAGGCGGCGCGCGAGCCAGCGGCGGTTGAGAGCGTCCACCCCCGGCGCCCGCCGGGGCGGCAGGAGCTTCGGCGACACGACTTCGAACGGAGCGCCGCGCGGCGGGGTCCCGGCGCGGCGCAGCGCGCGCAGCACGTGCCGGGGCCGCGGGTTCCGGATCCCGAGCTGCTCGACGTAGACGACACGCCAGCCGCGCGCCGCGAAGCGCGCTGCCTTCTCCTCGGCCTCGGCGTTGTGGAAGCCGAAGGGGAAGTCCGAGTAGAAGAGCAGGTCGCCCTTCACGCCCCGGGCGGGCTCGTTGCGATCGCGCGGCGGCGCGCGTCGATCCGCCTTAGGGCGGCGCCGACGCCGAGGATCGTCCAGGCGAGGACGGACGTCTTCGGATCCACGAAGGTCACGTCGAAGAGGTTCGAGACGAGGAGCGCGACGCCCGCCCCGAGCAGCCCGAGTCCGAAGCCGCGCACGCGCGGATCGTCCGAGCGGCGGAGCTGGAGCGCCAGTCGCCCGGCGGCGAGGACGAGCAGAAGGAGGGCGGCGATCCCCACGAGCCCCTGCTCCGCGAGGGTGTTCAGATAGAGGTTGTGCGCCGTCTCGGGCGCGGCGATCCCCGTGCCGGGCAGGAAGCTCCGCCCGGTCCGCTCCAGGCTGACGTAGGCGACGTCGAAGTTGTTCAGGCCGACTCCGAGGACCGGATTGGCCTGGAACATGGAGACGGCCGCGTCCCAGAAGTCGAGCCTGGTCGCGATCTCGGGGCGGTCGAGGCTGCCGACGTCCGCGACCCGGTCCTGCCAGGCGGTCGGCGCGAGCAGTGCGACGACCACGGCCGCGCCCGCGATCAGCGGCCACGCGCGCCGGCTCCGGGCGAGCACGACGACGAGCGCGACGAGGGCGACCAGCACGCCGCGCGAGTAGGTGACGATCGCCGCCGGCACCGCCGCCAGCGCGAGGAGGACGCACGCTCCCCTTGCGAGCCGGCTCTCGAACACCCGGTAGAGCCCCACGGACAGCGGCACGAAGAGGACGACGAACCCGGCGAGCTGGTTGGGGTGCGGGAAGAACGAGGCGACGCGGTACTCCACCGCCCCCGTCGCGCTCACGAAGCCGACGCGCGAGAGGTCGCCGGTCGCGTACTGCCAGAGCGCGTGCCCGCTCACGAGCAGGCCGACGAGGAGGAGCGCCGCGAAGATCGGCCGGAGCGAGCGCCAGTCGTCCAGGAAGAGCGCGATCAGCAGGTAGACGAAGACAGAACCGGCCAGGAGGAGGAACTTCGCCGAGGCGGCAGCCCCGTCCTGGGCGAACGGGACGGCCGCGAGCGCGGCCCCGACGAACGCCAGCGCGCCGACGAAGACCGACGGTGCCTCGAGCCGCCTCCCGCTCACCACCGCGCGGACGGCCTGGATGCCGACGAGCGCGAGCGCCCAGACGGCGAGGGCGACGCGCAGGCGCGCGTGCTCGGGCTCTGCGATCGGAGCGTTCTCCGCGAAGGGTGTGAGGACGATCAGGAGCGCGAGCCCGTACTCGAGCCGCCACAGCCCGAGCACGACGGCGACGAGCCCGGCTGCAGCGATCGGAAGGACGGTCGCGTCGTCGAGCCGGTAGGAGCCGAGCGCGTAGACGGCTCCCGCGGCCCCCGCGGCGAGAACGGCGCCGGCGGCGAGCGCGGCCCGGGCCGGCCCGGCGCCGAGGCGGTCTCCGGTGAGGATCCCGGCCACGAGCGCGCCGAGTAGGAGTAGCGGGC
>JBOHAK010000052.1:0-2827 GCA_050697795.1 Gaiellaceae bacterium | reverse complement strand
GGACGTACGCGAGCGGCTCGCGCCCGCGCCGCCGCTCGACCAGCGCGCGCAGGCGGCCCGAATCGCCCTCGTCGAGCGCGGCGTCGGCCGCGTAGAGCTGCGATCGCGTCAACCCGAGGACGTGGCTCACGAGATGCTCCGCGTCGACGCGGGGTGAAGGCACGCCGGCCTCGCCGAGCTCCCGCGCGACCTCGCGCACCGCCTGGAGCGGGGTCACGCCGCCGCCGTGGCCTCGAGCGCGCGGCGGCGGTCCTCGGAGGCGATCGCCTCGGTGACATCGGCGAGCTCGCCGTCGAGCACCGCGGCGAGCCGGTGGAGCGTCAGCTTGATCCGATGGTCCGTGACCCGGTTCTCGGGGAAGTTGTAGGTGCGGATCTTCTCGGCGCGGTCGCCGCTGCCGATCTGGGAACGCCGCTGTGCCGAGAGCTCGTCCTGCTGGCGCCTGAGCTCCGCCTCGAGCAGGCGGGCGCGCAGCACCCGGAAGGCCTTCTGCTTGTTCTGGAGCTGCGACTTCTCGTCCTGCATCGCCACGACGATCCCCGTCGGGAGGTGCGTGATCCGCACGGCCGAGTCCGTCGTGTTGACGCTCTGTCCGCCCGGTCCGGTCGAGCGGTAGACGTCGATCTTGAGGTCGTTCTGGTCGAGCTCGACCTCGACCTCCTCCGCCTCCGGCATGACGGCGACGGTGGCCGTGGAGGTGTGGATCCGACCCTGGGACTCCGTCTCGGGGACGCGCTGCACGCGATGCGTCCCTCCCTCCCACTTGAAGACCGAGTACGCGCCGTCCCCCTTGACCGCGAAGGTCACGTCCTTGTAGCCGCCGCCCTCGTTCGGCCCGGAGCCGAGGATCTCCCACTTGAACCCACGCCGCTCCGCGTAGCGGGTCAGCATGCGGAAGAGGTCGCCGGCCCAGAGAGCCGCCTCGTCCCCGCCCGCCCCCTGGCGGATCTCGACGACGACGTCCTTGGCGTCGTTCGGGTCCCGCTCGACGAGCGCGAGCTTCAGCTCCTCTTCGAGCCGCTGCACCTCGGCGTCGTACTCCGCCACGAGATCCGCGTCGCCGAGCTCCCGCGCCGCCTCGAGGTCGCCGCTCGCCTCGCGCCATTCGACCGCCAGCCTGTACGGCGGCTCGAGCTCCTTGAGCCTGCGCCCGGCGTCCGCGGCCGCGTTGCGGTCCGAATAGAGATCGGGGTCGTTCATACGCTCCTGCGCGTCCGCGTAGGAGCGCTCGAGGTCCTCGACCAGGGTGTCGATCGTGCTTGCCACAACCGAGTCAGGATAGCCCCGTCGCCGGGGCGCGCCCGCGCGCCGGGCCGGCTAGGCCATGACCTCGACCTTGCGCTCCTCCGGCGTGAGCCGGCCTTCGAGGCGGAGCACCTCGTGGAGCGCGCGGATCGAGACCTCGACCTGGTCGATCGTCGGCTCGCGGGTCGTCAGGCGCTGGAGCCAGAGACCGGGAGCGAGGATCGTCCGGAGGACGGGATGCTGCGGGTGCTTCCCGGCGAAGCGGATCACCTCGTAGGCGATGCCCGCGATGACCGGGAGGAGCAGGATGCGCGAGGCGATGAGCCCGACCCACCCCGGCTGTCCGAAGAAGGCGAAGACGAAGATCGCGATCACCATCACGTAGAGCAGGAACGCGGTTCCGCAGCGGACGTGGATGAGGCTGTGGCGCTGCACGACCTCGGGGTCGAGCGGCTCGCCGGCCTCGTAGGCGTTGATCGCCTTGTGCTCGGCGGCGTGGTACTGGAAGACTCGCTTCAGGTCGGGCAGGAAGCCGACTCCGACCAGGTAGAGGATGAAGATCGTCACCCGGACGAGGCCCTCGACGACGACGAACGCGCCGGTCGACTCGATCGGGAGCCAGCTCGTGATGAGCGCCGGGGAAACCTTGAAGAGCAGGAGCGCGAAGCCGATCGCGATGCCGAACGCGAAGATGAGCTGGCCGCGCGAGAGCTCGGTCTGCACCTCCCCGTCCTCGCCCTCCTCCTGCGCCGCGTAGTTCGCCGAGATGGCGAGGGCGCGGAAGCCGATGGCGAGCGACTCGCCGAGGGCGAAGACGCCGCGGACGATCGGGAGCCGGGCCCAGCGGTGGCGCAGCAGGAACGACGAGATGGGCCGGTTGACCTCGGCGATCTCGCCGTCCGGCTTGCGGACGGCGACCGACCACGCGGAGGGGCCGCGCATCATGACGCCCTCGAGTACGGCCTGCCCTCCGATGGGCGCGCTCAACGGCTGTCAGAGCTCCTTACTCGTCGCCGCGACGGGCGCCAGCCTTCTCGAGGCGGCGCTGGAACCGCTCCACCCGGCCACCGGTGTCCACGAGCTTCTGCTTGCCCGTGTAGAACGGATGACACTCGGAGCAGATCTCGACATGCAGGTCAGGCTTCGTTGAGCGCGTCTGGAACTCGTTGCCGCACGAGCAGCGCACGGTCGCCAGGACGTAGTCGGGGTGGATGTCGGTCTTCATCGGCCTAAAGGGGAATTCGCTTGAGGATACCAGAGGCGATTTCCCGGTCCACGTTGCCGCCCGAGACGATGACGGCCACCGTCGAGCCCTCGACGCCGGGCACCTTCCCGGCGAGGAGCGCGGCCACGCCGGCGGCACCGCCGGGCTCCGCCGCGAGCTTCGCGCGCTCGTAAAGGAAGCGGAAGCCCGCGCGAATTTCCTCCTCGGAGACCAGCACCGACTCGACGCCGAGCTCACGGCAGAGCCGCAACGCGAGCGTGCCTGCGAAGGGCGCGTTCAGGCCGTCGGCGATCGAGTCAGGCGTGAGCTGGACCGGCTCGCCGGCCGCGAGCGCCAGCTGGAGGGCGGCCGAGCCCT
>JBOHAK010000051.1:0-1681 GCA_050697795.1 Gaiellaceae bacterium | reverse complement strand
CCTTCGACCCGACATTCGACGACGCGTCGCCGCTCCTGCCGGGGACCTACCACACGCACCCGGAGTTCGGGTTCTCGGGACCGGGCGGGTTCTCCGATCCGCACGACATCGCCGTGGTCGTCCTCGACGCCCCCGCAGCCGGGATCACCCCGGCGAGACTCCCGACGCTCAACCAGCTCGACGGCATGAGCTTGAAGCGGCAGCGCTTCGTCGCCGTCGGCTACGGCACGGTCCGCGAGGACAAGCGGAAGGGGCCGGCCTCGCTCTTCTTCGACGGCCAGCGGCGCTTCGCCGAGCAGAGCTTCAATGCGCTCGGGAAGACCTGGCTCCGCCTGAGCATGAACCCGTCGACCGGGAGCGGCGGGACCTGCTTCGGGGACTCTGGCGGGCCGCACTTCATCGGCACGTCCGACGTCGTCGCGTCCATCACGGTCACCGGCGACCGCTTCTGCCGTGCGACAGACGTGACCTACCGCACGGACACGGCGTCCGCGCGGGCGTTCCTGGACGACTTCGTCAACCTGCCGTGAGCGCAGCCTCGAGGCGCCGGACGACCTCCGGCGCCTCGAGGCCCTCCACCTCCACGACCTTACGCCGCGAGGCGTGCCCTGCGACGACTGCGACCCGGTCGCGGCGCACGCCGAGCGACCGGGCGAGCAGCTCCTCGAGCGCCCGGTTGGCCTTGCCCCGCTCGGGCGGCGCTGCGATCCGGGCCTTCCAGCCGGCCCCGTGGCGACCCACGAGCTCGCTGCTCGCGGCGCCCGGAGAGACGGTCACTTCGACCCTGGCCACCGCCCGGGAGTCTTACCCACTTCTGACACAATGGCCGGGTGAGGACGAAGGTCGAAGAGCTGCCCGAGAGCCGCGTGCGCCTGGAGATCGAGGTGCCCGAGGAGGACGTGAAGCACGCCCTCGAGCACGCTGCCTCGGACCTCGCCGGGTCGCTCAAGATCCCCGGCTTCCGCAAGGGCAAGGCGCCCATCCAGGTCGTCAGCGCCCGCATCGGGCGCGAGGCGCTCTGGGAGGAGGCCGTGCGCAGCCACGTGGACGGCTGGTTCTGGACGGCGGCGGCCGACTCGGGCGTGCGCCCGGTCGCGAACCCCGAGGTGGAGGCCCCCGACGGGCCGCCCGACGAGGGCCAGACGTTCCGTTTCTCGGCCACGGTCTCCGTCGTCCCGACGCCGAGGATCGGAGACTGGCAGGAGCTCGAGGTGCCGGCGGCCGAGGCCGAGGTTCCGGCGGAGCTCGTCGAGGCGGAGCTCGAACGCGTCCGGGAGACGGTCGCGGAGCTCGCTCCGGTCGAGCGGCCCGTCCAGCCCGGCGACGCCGTCGTGATCGACCTGGACGGCGACGAGCCCGGGACGACGCAGCGCGACTACGTCGTCGAGGTCGGCACCGGCCGGCTCGTCGACGAGATCGAGGCCTCCCTCGTGGGCATGTCGCCGGGCGACCGGAAGCAGGTCGAGTTCGAGCTCGCCGACGACCGCAAGGCGACGGTCGAGATCACCGCGAAGGAGGTCAAGGAGAAGATCCTGCCCCCGCTCGACGACGAGCTCGCCAGGGCGGCGACCGAGTTCGAGACGCTCGCGGAGCTGCGCGCTTCCATCGAGGCGCAGCTGACCGAGCAGCTCGAGTCGGAGCTCGAGGCGCAGCTGCGCCAGGACGCCGTGGACGCCCTCGT
>JBOHAK010000050.1:0-3028 GCA_050697795.1 Gaiellaceae bacterium | reverse complement strand
CGCACGAGCCGGCGCAGCGCACCTCCATCCACCACCGCCACAAGGAGCTCGGCGCGAAGATGATGTGGACGGGCTCCTGGCGCCGGCCGCACTCCTACGGCGACCCCGACGCGGAGGCGAAGAACGTGCACGACGGGCTGGGCGTGATCGACGTCTCGACGCTCGGCAAGCTCGTCGTGAACGGGCCCGACGCGGCCGCCTTCCTCGAGCGCCTCTACCCGAACCGCTTCGGCGACATGAAGCCCGGCCGCATCCGCTACGGCGTGCTCGGCTCCGATGCAGGCCGGATCATGGACGACGGGACGATCGCCAGGCTCGCCGACGACGACTACTACGTCACGACGACCTCCACCGGCGCCGGCACCGTGCTCGAGTGGTTCGAGTGGTGGAACGCCGTCTGGGGCCTGGACGTCCGGATCGTGAACGTGACCGGCGCGGTGGCGGCCGTGAACGTCGCCGGTCCGCACGCCCGCGAGCTGATGACGCGACTCACCGACCTGGACGTCTCGAGCGAGGCCTTCACCTACCTCGACGCGAAGCACGCGCCGGTTGCCGGCGTTCCCTCTCTCATCCTGCGGATCGGCTTCGTCGGCGAGCTCGGCTACGAGATCCACTTCCCGAGCCCGTACGGCGAGCACGTGTGGGACGCCATCCTCGCGCAGGGAGCCGACCTCGGCGTGCGGCCCTTCGGCCTCGAGCCCCAGCGGATCCTCCGGCTGGAGAAGATGCACATCCTGATCGGGCAGGACACGGACTCCGAGTCGAACGCCTTCGAGGCCTCGATGCCGTGGATCGTCAAGCTCGAGAAGGAGGACTTCGTCGGCAAGTGGTCGCTCGAGCACGTGCAGGAGCGGGGCTTCCGCGAGCAGCTCGTCGGCTTCGAGATGACGAACGGCGTCGTGCCGCCCGAGGGCGGGCAGATCGTCGTGGGCGGCCGGCCCGGCGGCCGGGTGACGAGCTCCCGCTGGAGCTCGCACCTCGGGCGGGCGATCGGGATGGCCTGGGTGCCGCCCGACCTCGCGGAGGACGGCGCCGAGATCGCCATCAAGGTCGACGGCGGCGTCGAGAAGGCGCACGTGCGGCTGCGGCCGTTCTTCGACCCGGACGGGGAGCGCCTGCGCTCGTGAATCAGCTCGACTTCCTGAGCCCCGACCTGGCCGCGCCCGAGGCCGTGTGGCGCTCGCCGCTCGAGCGGGCGCTCGCCCACGCTCCCGAGGGGATCGAGGACGTCTCGCGCACGGGCGTGCTCGAGGTGCGGGGCGACGGCGAGGGTCCCGACGCGGGCGGCGCCGAGATCGTGCGGCTCACCCCGGCGCGAGCGATCGTCCTGTGCGACTGGGAGCGCATCCGGGAGACGCACGCGAGCCTGAGTCGGCAGTTCCACGTGACGGATCTCTCCGCGGGCTGGGCGGGCCTGAGCGTGCGCGGCGAGGCGGCACTGCGGCGTCTCACCGACCTCGACCCGGCCGCGCTCCCCGCCGTGGGCGCGGTCGCGCACGTGCAGGCGCTCGTCCTGCGCGACGACGCGGAGACGTTCCGCATCTTCTTTCCGCAGGAGTACGGGCACTACGTCGCGGAGGTCGTCGTCGACGCCGTGAGAGGACTGGACGCGCCGTGAAGGACGTCTTCCGCGTCCGCCGCATGTGGCGCCCGCGCGCCGAGCTCGGGCGGAGCTACGACGTCGTCGTCGTCGGTGGGGGCACGCACGGCCTCGCGACCGCCTACTACCTCGCGAAGAACCACGGGATCACGAACGTGGCCGTGCTCGAGAAGAGCTACATCGGCTCGGGCGCGGCGGGCCGGAACACGACGATCATCCGCGCCAACTACCGCACGCCGGAGGGGGCCGAGTTCTACAAGGCGAGCGTGAAGCTCTACGAGGGCCTCGGCGCCGACCTCGACTTCAACCTGCTCTTCTCCCAGCAGGGCCACCTGACGCTCGCGCACTCCGACCGCGGGATCATCACCGCGACCGAGCGCGCGGAGGTGAACCAGCTCCTCGGGATCGACTCCCGGGTGATCTACCCGGACGAGATCGCGAGGCTCTGCCCTGAGATGGACCTCTCGCAGGACGTGACGTGGCCCGTGCAGGCCGCCCTCTACCACCCGCCGGGCGGGATCATCCGCCACGACGCCGTCGTCTGGGGCTATGCGCGCGGCGCCGACCGGCAGGGCGTCGAGATCCACCCGTACACCGAGGTCACGGGCATCGAGCGCTCGAACGGGCGCGTCACCGGGGTGGAGACGACCCGCGGGCGCATCAGGACGGGCATGGTCGTGAGCGCCACGGCCGGCTGGTCGACGCTCGTCGCCGATCTGGCCGGCGTGCCCCTCCCGATCACGACCCACATCCTCCAGGCGTTCGTGACCGAGCCGGTGAAGCCGTTCCTCGACGTGGTCGTCGTCTCCTCGCAGATGCACGTCTACATCTCCCAGACCGACCGCGGCGAGTTCCTGATCGGCGCCGAGATCGAGCCGTACACGACGTACTCCGGCAAGAGCACCTTCTCGTTCCTCGAGTACTCGGCACGCCACACGCTCGAGCTCTTCCCGCAGCTCGAGCGGGTCAAGGTGCTGCGGCAGTGGACGGGCCTCTGCGACCTCTCGCCGGACTACAGCCCCATCCTGGGGAAGACCGAGGTGGACGGCTTCCTCGTCTCCACCGGCTGGGGCACGTACGGCTTCAAGGCCGCCCCCATCGTGGGGACGTCCCTTGCAGAGCTGATCGCGAGCGGGGACACTCCCGGGCTGATCGCGCCGTTCGCGCTCGAGCGCTTCCACACCGACACGCTCGTGTCCGAGCTGGCCGCAGCGGCCGTCTCGCACTAGATGCCTAACCCGACGAAGGAGCGACATGGCGACGCAGATGCCGAGCAGCCTCGAGATCGCCCAGGAGGCGAACCTCCGGCCGATCGCGGAGATCGCGGAGGAGCTGGGCCTCGAGCTCGACGAGTACGACCTGTACGGCAAGTACAAGGCCAAGGTCGACCTCTCCGTCGTCGAGCGGCTCTCAGGGGCGCCCGACGGG
>JBOHAK010000049.1:0-2561 GCA_050697795.1 Gaiellaceae bacterium | reverse complement strand
GGCGAGCTGTGGCGCGGGACGGTCGAGCCTCGCCGTCTCATCACGCGAGCGGAGCTGCGCGACATGTTCGGGCGGGACGCGGCGCTCGAGGAGGTCGCGTGGTTCGACGACGAGCGTCTCTGGGCGGTCGTCCGCGTGGGCTCCTCGGACGCGATTGCCCTCATGACCCTGTCCCGGCTCGTGTACTCGCCCACCTTCACGGCCCCGCGGATCGAAGGGCTGCAGGTGAGCCCCACCGGAATGGTCGCGGCCCGCACAGACACCGGCATCGTGTTCTTCGACAGCGGCGGCCGGCGTGCCCTGAGCTTCCCCGGCGCGAAGGCCGTGACCTGGGCGCCCGGCAACCTCGTGGCCGCCGTGGCGGCGCCCCGCCAGATCCTGCTCGTTGCCCCGGTGTCGCGGGAGGTGGTCCCGCTCCCGCTCGCCGTCGAGGACCTCGAGTGGGTCGTCCCGTAGCCGGGCGGCTCAGAGCGGAACGTTGCCGTGCTTTCGCGACGGCCGCTGCTCGCGCTTCGTGAGCGCGGTCGCGAGCGCGTCGCAGAGCACCGCCCGGGTACGCCGCGGCTCGATCACGTCGTCCACGTAGCCGCGCTCGGCCGCCGTGTACGGGTTGGCGAACTGCGCCTTGTAGTCGGCGATCAGCTCGGCGCGGCGCGCGTCGGGGTCGTCCGCCTCCTCGAGCTCCTTGCGGAAGACGATGTTGACGGCGCCCTCCGGCCCCATGACCGCCACCTCGGCCGTGGGCCAGGCGAAGTTGAAGTCGGCCCGGATGTGCTTCGACGACATGACGTCGTACGCCCCGCCGTAGGCCTTGCGCGTGATGAGGGCGATCTTCGGAACGGTCGCCTCGCAGTAGGCGTACAGGAGCTTCGCGCCGTGGCGGATGATCCCGCCCCACTCCTGCGCCGTCCCGGGGAGGAAGCCGGGCACGTCCACGAACGTGACGATCGGGATGTTGAACGCGTCGCACGTGCGGACGAAGCGCGCCCCCTTCACGGACGAGTCGATGTCGAGCGTGCCCGCGAGCGCCCGCGGGTTGTTGCCGACGATCCCGACCGGGTGCCCGCCGAGCCGCGCGAAGCCGCAGACGATGCTCTCCGCCCAGAGCTGGTGGACCTCGAGGAAGTCGCCGTCGTCCACGATTCGCTCGATGACCGCGCGCATGTCGTATGGCTTCGTCGCCTCGTCCGGGACGATCGTGTCGAGCTCCGGATCCTCGCGCTCCGGCGGATCGGAGGGCGGGAAGTGCGGCGGCGGATCGACGTTGTTCTGCGGCAGGAAGGAGAGGAGGTAGCGCGCATCCTCGAGGCACGCCTCCTCGTCGTCGGCGGTGAAGTGGGCCACGCCCGACTTGGACGCATGCGTCGAGGCCCCACCGAGCTCCTCGAAGGTCACCTCCTCGCCCGTCACCGTCTTCACGACCTCGGGTCCCGTGATGAACATGTACGAGCTCTCCTTCACCATGAGCACGAAGTCGGTCATGGCGGGCGAGTAGACGGCGCCCCCGGCGCACGGCCCCATGACGAGGCTGATCTGCGGGATGACGCCGGAGGCCTGGACGTTCCGCCAGAAGATCTCCGCGTAGCCGCCCAGCGAGACGACCCCTTCCTGGATGCGCGCGCCGCCCGAGTCGTTGATCCCGATGAGCGGGCAGCCGTACTTGAGCGCCAGGTCCATCACCTTGCAGATCTTCTCGGCGAAGACCTCCGAGAGCGTCCCGCCGAAGACCGTGAAGTCCTGGGAGAAGACGAACACCTTCCGCCCGAAGACCGTCCCGTAGCCCGTGACGACGGCATCGCCCCACGGGCGGCGCTCCATCATCCCGAAGTGGGGATTGCGGTGGCGGACGTAGCGGTCGAGCTCGACGAAGCTGCCGGGGTCGAGGAGCTTCTCGAGCCGCTCGCGCGCGAGCAGCTTGCCGCGCTCGCGCTGCCGGGCGACGGCGCGCTCGTCACCCGCGTGCAGCGCCTCCTCGCGCAGCCGCTCGAGCGCGGCGAGCTTCGCCTGCGTGGACTGCAGATCCTCGGCCTTGGCCACGGGCGGAGCTTACTTCGGCTCGGCACCGAGTCGACACAGCTCGCGCGCCATGGGTGCGGTTTTCGCCGTTAGCGTCAGACGTGGGTGGTGGCCCGGGGTGGCCCCGGCGCGCGCGTAGGGGGCGGGAATGCTCGTCCAGCGGGGGATCTCCCGGTCCCGACAAACCGCCGTGATCGCCGGCAGGTCGTCCTCCGTGAACGGCCGCAGCGCGATCTCGCCGTCCACGAGCTTCATGCCTTCGAGCTAGGGGATCCTCTCGCCCGGGACGTAGGGCAGAAACTCGGGCTCGAGCCGACTCGCCACGCCGGCCGGGACGCCGCACCCGCAAACGGCGAGCGCGCCCTCGCCGAACCCGTCGAGGCCGAGCCGCGCCTCGATGTTCGCCCCGTTGATAGCCGCGGTCACGAACGCGCCCAGCCCAAGGTCGGCGCACACGAGATAGAAGGTCTGGCTGAGGTGCGCGGCATCCATCAGCAGCACGGCGTAGGAGCGCTCATGCCGCGGGTGCTTCCAGAAGTTCCGGT
>JBOHAK010000048.1:0-4056 GCA_050697795.1 Gaiellaceae bacterium | reverse complement strand
GCATGGTGACGACCGACGACGACGAGGTCGCCGCTGCGATCCGGAACCTGCGCCTCATGCGGCGCGGCGAGGGCTCTCTCTACGACGTCACCGTCGCCGGCTTCAAGGCGAACCTCTCCGACGTCCTCGCCTCGATCGCGCTCTGCCAGCTCGGGAAGATAGAGGAGCACGCGCGGATCCGCCGCCGGCACGTCGCCGCCTACGACGCCGCCGTCGCCGAGCTGGCCGGGATCGAGGCGCTCGCCCGCGACCCCCGCGACCGCCACGCCCTCCACCTCTACGTCGTCCGCATCGACGCCGAGCGGGCCGGGGCCGATCGCGACGCCTACCAGCGGGCCCTCCGCGAGGAGCAGATCGGGACGAGCATCCACTTCCTCCCCGTGCACCGGCTCACGTACTATCGCGAGCGCTTCCCGGAGCAGCCGCCGCTCCCCGTCGCCGAGCGCGGCGGCGCCGAGGTGCTCTCGCTCCCGCTCTCGCCCGCCCACTCGGACGCCGACGTCGCCGACGCGATCGAGGCGCTCCGGCGCGTGCACGCACGCTTCGCGGGTCGGTAGCGGTGAGCCGCCCGACGAAGGTCGGCCTCCAGCTTCTCGTCAGCGGCGCCGTCTTCGCGTTGCTGCTCTGGCAGATCGACCTCGGGCAGACGGTGGACATCCTGCGCGACAGCCGGTGGGGCTACGTGGCGGCCTCGCTGGCGATCTTCCTCGCCACGACATGGCTGATGGCGTGGCGCTGGTGGGTTCTCCTCGCCGCCCGCGGCGTTCACGAGCCCTACCGCTGGCTCGTTCGCATGTACTTCGTGAGCTATGCGGCGAGCCAGGTGCTGCCGACCGCGGTGGGCGGCGACGCCGTGCGGATCATCGAGCACGCCCGCCGCCGGCCCGACGTCAGGGCGACGGCCGCGGGGGCCGTCGTCATGGAGCGGATCCTCGGCTCGGCCGGCACGCTCGTCCTCGTCGCGGTCGCCCTCGCCCTCGCTGCTGGGCGTTACGAGGGCGTCCGGCTCCTCGCCGTGGTCGAGATCGCGCTCCTGGCCGTGATGATCGTGATCGGCCTCCTCCTCTTCTCCCGCCGGATCGGGCGCCACCTCGAGGCGCGCATCCTCCCTCTCGGGCGGCGCGTCAAGCTCGAGGGACCGCTTCAGAGCCTCTACCGGACGATGCACGAGTACCGCAACTCGCTGCGCGTGCTCCTTGCGGTTCTCGCCGTCACCCTCGTCGCCCAGTTCTCGCGCGTCATCGCTATCTGGCTCTGCGGCGAGGCTGTCGGGATCGAGGTCTCGCCGCTCGTCTACATCATCCTCGGGCCGCTCCTCTTCCTCGTGCAGATGATCCCGTTCACGCTCAACGGAATCGGCGTGCGCGAGGCCTTCTTCGTCGGCTTCCTCGGCCGCTTCGACGTCCCGCCGGAGGCGGCCTTCGCGGCGGGCTTCCTTTACTACGCGGTCTCGATCGCCACTTCGCTCCCGGGCGGCTTCATCCTCCTCTGGCGCAGCGTGCGGCCCGCCGCCCCCGCGTCGTGAGCATCACGATCGTCATCGTCTCCTTCAATGCGCGCGAGCACCTCGAGCGCTGCCTCGAGGCGGTCGCCGGCGGCGCGCACGAGGTGGTCGTCGTGGACAACGCCTCCTCGGACGGGAGTCCGGCGCTCGTGCGCGAGCGCTTTCCCTCCGTCCGGCTCGTCGAGCTCGAGGAGAACATCGGCTTCGGCGCCGCGAACAACGTCGGCATGGACGCGGCCTCCGGGCGCTGGCTCCTGCTCCTCAACTCGGACGCCTGGCCGGTGGACGACGCGATCGGGAAGCTGGCCGCCTTCGGCGAGGCGCACCCGCGGGCCGGGATCGTCGGCCCGCGCCTGAGCAACCCCGACGGCTCGCTCCAGCCCTCGGTGCGCGGGCACCCGACGCTCTGGCGGATCGCGACCGAGTACCTCTTCCTGCGGCGTCTCGCTCCTCGCTCGCGCGCCCTGAACGCCTTCTACGGCGGCGGGTTCGACCACGCCAGCGTGCGGGAGGTCGAGGTGCTGAAGGGCGCCGTGCTGCTCGTCCGGCGGGAGGCCTCGGAGGCGGTCGGCGGGTTCGACCCCGCCTACTTCATGTACGGCGAGGAGATGGACCTGTGCTACCGCGTTCGCGAGGCCGGCTGGAGGGTCGTCTTCGACCCGGACGCCGAGTTCGTCCACGTCGGGGGCGTCTCGACCGGGGCGCGCTGGGGGGACCGACCCGCCTTCGGGCCCATGCGGCGCGACCAGCTCCGCGGCCTGCTCCGCTTTCTCGCAGGCCACGAAAGCCCGCGGCGGGCGGAGCAGGCCCGGCGGCTCCTGGTCGCCTCCTTTCGGCTCCGGGCCGTGCTCTTCCGCGGAGAGGCCCGCGCCGCCTACCGGGCGACCGCGGCCTGGCTCGCCTCGGCGAGCGCCGGGGCGCTGATCGAGTCGCGCGGATGACGCACCGGCCGGGGACAGTCGCGACAATGGACGCTGCGTGAAGGACCTCGTCGCCCCTCCCCCCGGGTTTTCGATGGGGCTCCGGCGGCACTGGTTCGCCGCCACGGCGGCGCTGCCGCTCGTCGTGCTCGGGCTGGCGCAGGTCCTGCCGACGCACGGGCCCGGAGCCGCGATTCGTCTCGCCGCCGCGGCGGCGGTCGTCCTCCTCGTCCCGGGGGCCTTCGTCGTCCGCGCGCTCGGCCCCCCGCCAGACCTGGGAGTCGCCGTTGCCGCCGCGCTCGCCTGGAGCCTCGTGCTTCTCTTCGTCGCGCTCCTCCTCACCTTCGCGGTCGAGGGCTCGCTGACCCTCACCCTCGTCCTGCTCGCGGCCGCGACGCTCGCCGCCGCGGTCGCGGCGCTGCGCCGCGAGTCGCCCGAAGTCGATCGGGCCGATCTTCTCGCGACCCTCGGCGTCACGCTCGGCTCGCTCCCGCTCGCCGCGGCCGCCTGGTACGTCCACCGCACGGCGACGGGCGACGCCCTCTTCCACGTCGCCTACGTCCGCAAGCTGGAGGAGCTCGCCACGCTCGACTCGCTCGAGTCCGTCGGGCAGGTCGCCGACGGAGGCCTGCACCCCGGCTACGCGTTCCCGCTCTGGCACGGCGCGCTCGCGGCCGTCGCCCGGCTCGCCGGGATCGACGCGGCGGACGCCGTCATCCGCCTGGGCCCGGTCCTGACGCCGCTCTTCGTCGTGGTCGCCTACGGCGCCGGCGTCGTCCTCTTCCGCTCCTGGGCCGGCGGCGTCGCGCTCGCGGCCGGAGCGACCGGGATCGCGGCGCTGACCGGCGAGCGGCTCGGCGCGCTCGAGGTCCTCTCCGACCCCGAGGGCGCCGCCCGCAACCTCGTCGCCGTCGCCCTCCTCGCGCTCGTCTTCTGGTACGCGCGCGGTGGCGGCGCCCCGGCCCTCGCCGGCGTCGCCGCGGCGTCGTTCGCGCTCGCGGTCGTCCATCCGAACTACGCGCCGTACGCGGCGCTCGTGCTCGGGGGCTGCCTCGTCGCTCGGCTGGCCGTCGTCCGCCGCCTCCGGGGGGACGTGGCCGCGCTCGGGATCTCGATCGGCGTGCTCGTCCTCGCGACCGTCGCCTTCGCCGCCTGGCTCTGGCCGACTGTGGCGGACACGGCGTCCGTCACAGCAGGCGCGGCGGAGACGGCGCGCGATCTCGCGCGCTACCCGGGCGTGTTCGAGGGCACGGCCGACTCCTTCAGCGTCGACCCGGCCGCGATCACGCGCCGGGGAGGTCTCGTCGTCGCCGCGCTCCTGGCTGTCCCGCTCGCGGGCTTCGCCGGACGTCGCCTCTGGGCGGCGCTGGTCCTCGGTGCGTCGCTCGCCGTGCTCGCCGTCCTGCTCCTTCCTCCCCTGCTCACGTTGCTCGCCGACCTCGCCTCCGTCTCGCAGGCCAGGCGCCTCGTGGGGTTTCTGCCCCTGCCGTTCGCCCTCGCCGGCGCGGCCGTGCTCGCGGGGCGGTTCCGGCTGGCGGGGGTGGCCGTCGCGCTCGCTGCAGGAGCCGCCGTCCGCTGGGCGTTTCCGCCCGACGGCGGGAGCGGCCCGGGCGAGTGGCCCGTGTGGGTCGC
>JBOHAK010000047.1:0-6691 GCA_050697795.1 Gaiellaceae bacterium | reverse complement strand
GGCCATCGTCGGGCGCCCGCCTCCGCCGCCGCCGACGAGCGCGGCGGCCGCCCTGACGACCGCCGAGGCGTCGACCCCCCGGTCCACGACCGCCGGATCGACGTTCACCACCAGGTGGACGCGACCGTCGTCCCGCGCGCCGAGCACGACCACCGCGGGGCTCCGCCGCTGCTTCTCGCGGTCGGAGACCTCCAGGAGCGTGTCGGCGTCCGCGTTCTCGAGCTCCGCCAGGTAGAGCCGGACGCCGTCGACCTCGAGCTCGCGCTCGTCGACGACGGCGTGGGCCGGCGCCTCGCTGCTCGCCTTGCGCGCGTCGCGGCCAGCATCGGCCAGCGCCCTGCGAAGCTCCTCCGCCTCGTGCGCCCGGGCGCGGAGATACGCGAACGCCTCGCCGGACGTCACCGCCTCGATCCGCCGCACGCCGGAGCCTACCGAGCCCTCCGAGAGGATGGCAAACGGCCCGATCTCCGCGGTGGCGCGCACGTGCGTCCCGCCGCAGAGCTCCCGCGAGAACCCCTCCACCTCGACGAGGCGGACGACGTCGCCGTACTTCTCGCCGAAGAGCATCATCGCGCCGAGGTTCCGCGCTTCCTCGAGCGAGGTCAGGAGCGCGCGCACGGGGAGGTTCTCGAAGATGCGCTCGTTCACGAGGTCCTCGACCCGTTCCCGCTCCTCCGCCGTGAGCGCCTGCGGGTGGGTGAAGTCGAAGCGCAGCTTGTCGGGCCGCACCGCGGAGCCGGCCTGGCGCACGTGGTCGCCGAGCACGTCCTGGAGCGCCTTGTGGAGGAGATGCGTGGCGGTGTGGTTCGCCATCGTCGGGAAGCGGACCCGCCACGGGACGACGGCGCGCACGCGGTCGCCCGCGGCGAACCCCTCGCCCTCGAAGACGAGCGCCTGGTCGTCGCCGAGCCTGAACGCCGAGACGAGCGCGGCGCGCACGCCATCCTTCTCGATCCAGCCGACGTCGGTCACCTGGCCGCCGCCGTCGGGGTAGAAGGGCGACTCGCGGAGCTTGGCGAGGAAGAGCCCGTCCTCGAGCTCCTCGAGCGCGCCGAGCTGCGTGAGGACGTCGAGCTTCTCGTAGCCCACGAACTCGGTGGCGAAGCCGGCCTCGGCGGCGAAGCCGGCGGCGCGCTGCGCCTGCGCCCTGTCGCCGCCGGAGCGCGAGATCTCGCGGTGCCGCGCCATCTCCTCGCGGAACCCGTCGACGTCGACCGCTTGGCCGCGCTCGACGGCCAGCTCGACGGTCAGCTCGATCGGGAACCCGTACGTGGCCGCCAGCCGGAACGCGTCCGCCGCCGAGATCGACGGCTGCCCGGCGAGCTCCTCGAACTCCCGGAGGCCGCGCTCGAGCGTCTCGGCGAAGCGCTCCTCCTCGGCCCGCACGACGCGCGCGATCTCGCCGGCGTGCTCGACGACCTCCGGGTACCAGGCGCCCACCTGCTCGACGACGACTGCGGGCAGCCGGTAGACGCCTTCGAGCCCGATTCGCCGCCCGTGCTGGACGGCCCGGCGGATGAGGCGGCGCAGCACGTAGCCGCGGCCCTCGTTGGACGGCGTCACGCCCTCCGCGATCAGGAACGTCATGCCGCGCCCGTGGTCGCTCAGCACCCGGTGGGCCTTCGTCGCCTCGGGCGAGGAGCCGGAGGCGATGCCGGACTCACGCTCGATCCACGCCATGATGAGCCGGAAGCCGTCGGTGTCGAAGATCGAGTCGACGTCCTGGAGGAGCATCGCGCCGCGCTCCAGGCCCATGCCGGTGTCGATGTTCTGCTTGGGGAGCGGCGTCAGCGTCCCGTCGGCATGCAGGTCGTACTCCATGAAGACGAGGTTCCAGAACTCGATGAAACGGTCGCAGCGCTCGCAGTTGGGCCCGCAGTCGGGCTCGCCGCAGCCGAGCTCCTCGCCCCTGTCGTAGTGGAGCTCGGAGCACGGGCCGCACGGCCCCGTCTCGCCGGCCGGGCCCCAGAAGTTCTCCGAGCGCGGGAAGGCGACGACCCGCTCGCGCGGGAGGCCCTTGCGCAGCCAGGCCTGCACCGCCACCTCGTCCTCGCCGAGGCCGAGCTCGGGGTCGCCTGCGAAGACCGACGCCCACAGGCGGCCGGGCTCGAGGCCCATGTGCTCGGTGACGAACTCCCAGGCGTAGTCGACCGCGCCGTCCTTGAAGTAGTCGCCGAACGAGAAGTTGCCGAGCATCTCGAACATGGAGGCGTGCCGCGCGGTCAGGCCCACCTCGTCGAGGTCGGTGTCCTTGCCGCCGGCGCGGAGCACCTTCTGCACCGTCGTGAACCGCGGCGCGGGCGGCACTTTCGCGCCCGAGAAGTAGGGCTTCAGCGGCTGCATGCCCGCCGAGATGAAGAGCGTCGAGGGGTCCTCGGGCGGCGGGATCAGCGGCCAGGACGGAAAACGCCGGTGGTCGCGCTCCTCGAAGAAGGACAGGAAGCCCTCCCGCAGCTCGGCGGACGTGCGCATGCCGTCGATTCTAGGCCGAATGCAGGAGCCGACTAGGCCTGGCGGCCGGTGGCGATCTCCTCGCGCACCTTCTCGAGCGAGCGCCGGATGAGGCGCGAGACGTGCATCTGCGAGATCCCGACCTGCTGGGCGATCTGCGACTGCGTGAGCCCCTCCCAGAAGCGCAGGTGGATGATGCGGCGCTCGCGCTCGTCGAGCGCCTTCAGGCCCGGCGCGAGGACGGCGCGGTCCTCGCTCACCTCGTACTCGTGCTCGAGCGTCCCGAGCGACTCGAGCGGGTCGAGGTCGGCGTCGTCGCCGTGGCCCGAGGGAGCCGAGAGCGACACGGTCGTGTAGGCCTGGCCCGACTCGAGCGCCTCCAGCACCTCCTCCTCGTCCACGCCGGCCGCCTTGGCCAGCTCCGCGATCGTCGGCGAGCGCTCGAGCTGGATCGTGAGCTGCTCCAGGAGCTGCGAGAGGCGGACGTTCAGCTCCTGCAGGCCGCGCGGCACGCGCACCGACCAGCCCTTGTCACGGAAGTGGCGCTTGATCTCCCCGATGATGTTCGGCGTCGCGTAGGTCGTGAGCTCGACGCCGCGGTCGATGTCGAAGCGGTCGATCGCCTTGATCAGCCCGATGCAGCCGACCTGCACGAGGTCCTCGAGCTGCTCGCCCCGGTTCGCGTAGCGGCGGGCGAGCGAGCGCACGAGCGGCAGGTACTGCTCGATCAGGCGCTCGCGGGCCTCCAGGTCGCCGCCGCCGTGGTAGCGGCGCAGGAGGTCGCGGTCCGTCCGTGGGCCCGCTTCCCTCACGCCTCCTCCCCGGTCGAGCCGTGGGCGACGGCCACGCGCTTCTCGAGCCGGAGCCAGTGCCCGCCCTCCCGCTCCTCGACGACGATCTCTTCGACGAGCGCCTCGAGGAGACGTCGCATCGGCACGCCTTCCTCGGACTGCCGCTCGAGATCGGCGCTCAGCTCGGCCGCGTCGAGCGGCCCGATCGCGATCCCGACCGTCTCCTCCCCGACGAGCAGGCGCACGGTTATCTCGGGGCCCGCGGCGTAGCCGTCGCGCTCCAGCACGCTGACCAGCGCGAGCTGGAGGTCCTCGAGATCCTCGTAGGACAGGTCGAGGCGCGCGGCGAGACCGCCGACGACCAGCCGGGCGACGCCGTGGAACGGCTCGGAGTGCGGCATGGAGAGCGAGATCGCGTCAGCGGCCACCGTCGGGGCCCTCTCCTCGCAGCTCGTCCGAGATCTCCTGCTCGCGCCGGGCGGCGGCCGCGCGGCCCGCCTCGTAGGCGCCCCGCGGGCTCTTGCGCACGCGGAGGGAGGCGAGCCCGTGGGCGATGCCCTCGGCCAGGCCGGAGATCTTCTGGACGGGCCGCGTGAGGGCGAGCGTCACCGCACGGACGGTCGTGTCCACGCTGTCGGCCACGTCCACGGCGCTGTCCGTGACGCGGTCGACCTTGTCCAGCTGCATGTTCACGCGCTCCAGCGTCCCCGCGGCCTGGTTGATCACCGGAAGAACCTCCCGTTCCAGTCCTTGGAGGAACGACGAAAGCCGTCCTACGGTTCCGCCCAGGCGGACGAGCAGGTATACGAGCCCCAGCGCGACCAGCACGAAGAACACGCTGAGCGCGATCCAGAGGGCGTCGATCGGCTCGAATTCCGCCAGCGGCATCGTGCGATTCTACTGGGAGCCCAGGCCCTCCTAGGCCGCTGCCGAGATCAGCCCGGCGCCGACCACGGCGCCGTCCTCGTAGAGCACGGCAGCCTGGCCCGGCGCGACGCCGTACGCCGGCTCGTCGAGCTGGAGCCGGAAGCCGCGCCCGGCCGGCTCCACACGCGCGGGAGCTGCGGGCGAGCGATACCGGAGCTTGACTTCGGCGCGCTCGACCGGGACGAAGAGGCGGCCGGAGCGGACGGTCACCTCGCGGCGCGCGAGCGCCGCCCGCGGGCCGACGACGACCGTGTTCGTCCGCGGCTCGGTGCGCAGCGCATAGACCGGCTCGGCGGCGGCGACTCCGAGGCCCCGCCGCTGGCCCGGCGTGAAACGCCAGAAGCCGCCGTGCGCCCCGAGCTCCCGCCCGTCCTCGTCGACGACTGCCCCCACGCGCGGCGCGAGCCCGTGGCGTTGGAGGAAGTCCCGGTAGTCCCCGCCGGCGAGGAAGCAGGCCTCCTGGCTCTCCGCGCGGCCCGCGGCGCCGAGCCCCGCCGCGCGCGCCTGGGCGCGCGTCTCCTCCTTCGTCTGCTCCCCGAGCGGGAACCAGAGACGCGGAAGCGAGCGCGGGTCGACGCGGGCGAGCATGTAGGACTGGTCCTTGGCGCCGTCGGCGGCGCACGCGAGCAGGAGGCGGCCGCGGTGCTCGGCGATGCGAGCGTAGTGCCCCGTCGCCAGGCGCGCGGCGCCGACGCGGCGCGCGAAGCCGAAGAATGCGGCGAAGCGGAAGGCACGGTTGCACTGCACGCACGGGTTCGGCGTCTCACCCTGCTCGTAGGCGGCCACGAACGGAGCGACGACGGCGCGGCGGAACCCCTCGCGGAGGTCGAGCGTGACGTGCGGAACCCCGAGGGCGTGGCAGGTCGCCCGCGCCGCGACGACGGCCGCCGGCGAGCAGCAGACGCGCTCCCCGTCGGGCCCGTGCGGGTCGGTCCAGAGCCGAAGTGTTAGGCCCACCGGCGAGTAGCCGGCCTCCCGCGCCTTGAGCAGGGCGACGGCGCTGTCGACGCCGCCGCTCATCGCCACGGCCACGCGGCCGTCATCCGGGCGCGCGCGGACGGCCGGGCCGAGGGCGTCGTGCAGGGCGTCGAGTGCAAGAGGGTCGCCCGGGACGGCTGCCGCCTCGAGCAGCGTCACGCCCCGCACGGCCCGGCAGAGCTCCGCCGTTCCGGGGCCTTCGCCGCGTGCCGCGGAGACGCGCCCACGCTCCGCCGTGACCGCGACCCACGCGAGGTCGCCGTCGCGTGCGGCGTTCCCGATCAGCTCAGCGCTCGGCATGGAAAGAGGTAGTGCTCGACCTCGCCGATGAAGCGCCGTGCGTGAGGAACCTGGACGTGCCAGGTGGGTGCCCTACCGACCCGGAGGCCGGACGCGGGCTCCCTCTCGGTAGGTGTTGGTTCTACATATGCGCACGGCGCCACGCACGAAGTCGAGCACCGGGACTCACTCTACCGCACCCTCCGCCCGGCTTCGGAGTCAAGTCCGTGCCAACGTTCACGGTCGCCGGCCCGAACGGTCTTCCACAGCTTTCGCGGGAAGCGCTCGTCCAAGTCGGCCACGGCCCGCTGCCAGAACGGCGCCCTTTCCGCGCCGAGCCAGGTCCGCGCGAGCCATGTCCGGGGTCTGACCCCGGACACGCCCGCCGCGGACGATTCTGGGGACAAAAATGCCTGTCCCAGCTAGAGGCCTGATGTGATTTAGCGGCCGTCGTAGGCGGCCAGCGCGCGTGCGGGGCGTCCGGTGAGGGTGTTGAGCAGCATGCCGAGCGTCAGCGCGAGCAGGCGTTGGGCGATCCGGGCCGTCAGCCCGGCCGGGGTCTTGGCGAGGTGGCGGTCGAGTCGCATCTGGCCCTTCAGGTTGGCGAAGACGCTCTCGATCACGAGCCGGCTGGAGGCGAGTGCGCGCTCGCGGCGCTCGTTGGCGGACGTGCGCGCCTTCGCCGGCGTCACGAGCGTCGTGCCGCAGCTTCGAAGCCGCGCGCGATAGGCGATGCCCCACAGGCCCTTGTCGGCGATGAGGAGCTCGGCCTCCGTGCCGGTGAGCAGATCGGCGATCGGCTCGTACTCTTTCTCGTTTGCCGGGACGAGCGTGTAGCCGAGCGGCAGGCCGCGCCGGTCGGAGACGAGCACGAGCCGCACACCGTAGACATAGCGGTGTTGTGACTTGGCGTAGCCGTAGCGGGCGGCGCCCACGAAGCCGCTGCGCGCGGCGCAGCCCGGGTAGTTGGCGACGCCGATCAACGTCCCGTCGGCGAGCCGAGCGCCGCCGGCGTCGAGCAAGCGAGCGAGCCGTTGCTGCACGGTTGCGAGCAGCTCGACGAGCAGACGCAGGCGCCGGTTGTACTGCGACTGGTCGGGCAGATGCGGAAACCAGCCCGGCAGCACCCGCTCCACGAGGCCGAGGAACTGGCGGTCGGAGCAGATGCCCATCGCCGCCTGGCAGACGGCGAGCGCGACCAGCTCCGCATCGCTCACCTTGGCAGGACGGCCCGGCCGGGCAGCGACCGTGTACTCGTCGGCGAA
>JBOHAK010000046.1:0-1525 GCA_050697795.1 Gaiellaceae bacterium | reverse complement strand
GTCGGGGAGCGCCGGCGAGAGCTTCGCGTAGAGCGGCTTGCCGGTGGCGGCGCGGGCGGCGGCGACGATCGCCGCCGTCTCGTCCTCGGGCCCGACGACGTTCGGACAGGAGAGATTCAGCTCGAGGACGGCGGCGTCGGTCACGTCCAGCCGGGCACAGGAGGCCGCGTACTCCTCCGCCGAGAAGCCTCCCACCGAGACCCAGACCGGCGGCCCGAGCTCCAACAGCTGCGGCAGGACCTCGGCGAGGAACCGGTCGATGCCGGGGTTCGCGAGTCCGACCGAGTTCAGCATCCCGACCGCGGTCTCGGCGATGCGGACGGGCGGGTTTCCCTCTCGCGGGAGCGGAGTCACCGTCTTCGTCACGACGGCGTCCAGCGACCGCGCGACGGCGGGTGCGATGAGCGGATCGAGGCAGCCGGAGGCGTTCAGGATCACGCGGCCGCCTCTTCCGGCCAGGTCCTGGTGCCTGGCACCGGGACCTGGCCGCCGAGGACGGGCCCCTCGACGCAGAGGCGCGCGAGCCGCCCGTCGATCTCGACCGCGCAGCCGTAGCAGGCGCCGAAGCCGCAGGCCATGGGCGCCTCCCAGGCGAGCTGGGCGTCCGGCGCGAGTCGGCGCACGGCGTCCAGCATCGGCTCGGGGCCGCACGCGAGGACGTCGAAGCCGGGGTCGAGGCGCTCCGTCACGAGCGTCGGCTCGAGGACGACCTCCGCCCCCGGCACGAGGGCAGCCGCCTCGGCGTGGTGCGGCGTCCGGAAGCCGAGGAGCGCCGGCGGCCTGCCGAGCCGCTCCGAGAGGTACGGGAACGGCGCCGCGCCGATGCCGCCGCCGACGAGGAGCGGGCGCGCCACGTCGAGCCGGAAGCCGTTGCCGAGCGGGCCGAGGACGTCCACCTCCTCCCCGCGCTCGAGCGCGGCGAGCGCCCGCGTGCCCGGGCCGACCGGGTCGACGAGGAAGCCGAGCTCCCCCGGCGGCGCGAGGCAGAGGCTCATCGGGCGGGGCAGGAGCAGCCCGGCCGGGCGCAGCATGAAGAACTGGCCGGGGATCCCGGGCTCGACGGCGCCGCGCCGCAGGCGGACGAGCGCGTAGGGCCCGACCGCCTCCACCCCGACGACGCTAAGCCGAGCGGGCGACACGTTCCTGGAGGGAGAGGGTCTCGCCGCGCGTCGCGCGGGCGACCGCCTCGACCGCCGCCCCGGCGCCCGCCATCGTCGTCACGCAGGGCACGCGCGCGAGGAGGGCGGCCTCGCGGATCAGGTATCCGTCGGAACGGGCCCCGCGCCCGTCGGGCGTGTTGACGACGAGCTCGACCCGGTGGCGCCGAATGAGGTCGACGACCGTCGTCCCCTCGCCGGGCTCGGTGACCTTGCGCACGCGCCTCACAGCGAGGCCGGCCGCCGCGAGCGCCGCCGCCGTTCCGCCCGTGGCGCAGAGCGCGAACCCGAGCGCGTCGAGGCGCCGTCCCAGCTCGACCGCGGCGGGCTTGTCCGCGTCGCGGACGGAGAGGAACGCGGTGCCGCCC
>JBOHAK010000045.1:0-8161 GCA_050697795.1 Gaiellaceae bacterium | reverse complement strand
GGATTCGCCGTGCTGTGAACTCGGCGATTCGGCAGCGGCAACGTCGCTAAAGCGCCATCGGCGCAATCCGCGACGCTGAATAGCCAGCACGGCACAGATGCATCCCGATGCAAAGCTGGCTCAGCATTTGTGTACGCTGTACGCGTGTCTCGTCGCCGTCTGAGACGCCGAAGCGCGAAAGCTCGACGACACGCGGCTGCGAGTCCGGCGGCATCGGTCGAAGTCGTTCGAGAGGCGACGCGTGTCGAGCGACTCGGCTACACGCGCCCGCAGGCGGCCGCGGCGCTCGGAGTCAGCCGCTCGACCTTCAACAGGCGAGTCCTGCCCTTAATCGAGACGATCGAGATGCCCTGGGGCACCCATTTGATTCCGGTCGACGAGCTGCAGCGGTTGCTCGCCGAGCGCCGCCGGCCAGCTCGAGCTCGAGCAACGCCTGCGGCGAGGCCCGGACGACCCGCCGCGGTCGCAACCGATGTCGTCGACCGAATCCGCGCTGAGCATGCCGCCGGTAGCAGTCTCGCCCAAATCGCACGTGAGCTCAGCGTAGACCGGGTACCGACAGCCCACAGCGGCGCGCGATGGTGGCCGTCGACGGTGCGCGCCATCTTGCAACGGACTTCAAACTGACGCGCACGAAACCGTCGCACGCCTGCTGAGAGTGGGCTCACAGACGCCGAAGGTTCAGATCCGTCACACCACACTGAGCGGACGAGGCGGCCTACTATTGGGGGCATCGGCGCGCGGGACTTCCACATCGAGATCGTCAAGCAGGGATGGCTCACCGTGGACGACGCCGACTACGACGTGGCCGCTCTGGACCTGTGCACGCACGGTGATGTCCGCTTCACGATCGGTGGGCACACAATTGCGCCCGGCGATGGCGAGGGCGAGTACGGGATTAGTGAGGCTGCCCTGGGACTCCTCCGCACGTTGAGGTCCGATTGGCCAGAGCAGACCAGCCAGCCGTTCGCCGATCGACTCATCCCTCATGGCTGTGGAGCGATCTTGATGATGGGTTGTCCGATAGGGATCGACTGGACGGTGAGGCACGTGAAGGACCGTGTACGGATCACGGACGTTGTTCGATACGACACGACCAGCGACAGCGACGCGACACGCTTCCCAGGTCTAGAGGTCGAGATTCCGCTCGATGAGTACCGAGCCGAGATCCTGGCGTTTGCCCGGCGGGCGAAGGAGCCTTTCGAAGGGGTCGTGAAATCCTTCTCGGACGACACCGACGAACGGGACTACGTGAATTTTTGGGAGGAGTACGATCGGCTTCTCGCGGAGGCCGTGCAGCCCGGGTCCGAATCGCAGTCGGATCGGTGAGCGACGAGCCGAAGCGCTCAACTGTCGCGCAGGTTGTCGCGCGAGATTGTCGATTCTGAAGAAGCCCTGCTAATTGGCTAGTTTCGCGGCTTCGTCCGAGCGTTCCTAAACCGCGTGCGCAAGTTCGATTCTTGCCGGGGGCACTGCCTCACAGGGTGCTCGGTCGCGCAGGGGTTGACCGTCCGGCATGCTTGACTGAGACTCGTGCGCTAATGACATCGATGGCCGACACAACGGTCGACAAGGCCTCCCTCCTTCTTCCGTTCGGCGACCCCTCGCGGCGCCGGCGGCTGGTCAAGGTGGTGAGCTGGGTGGTCGGCGTGGCGTTGGCGATCTTCGTGCTGCAGCTCCTCGGCGTCGACGTGCGCGGGTGGATCAGCAGCCTGTGGGACGCCCTCACCGACATCGCGATCGGGTACCTGATCGCCGGGCTCGCGCTGCAGACCGTGCAGACGACGCTGACGGCGCTCGGCTGGTACTTCATCCTCCGCGCCGGCTACCCGAACTCCCCGCCGACCTACGTCCAGGTGCTGGGCGCCTACGCCGCGGGCATCGCGCTCAACGGCTTCCTGCCCGCGAACATCGGCACCCTGGTGATGCTCCTCATGTTCGTCGCGATCATCCCGCACGCGACCTTCCCGGGCGTGCTCGGCGGGATGGTCGTGCAGAAGATCTTCTTCACGCTCGCCGGCACGTTCGTCTACCTCTACCTCTTCCTGTCCGTCCCCGGGTCGTTCGACCTGCAGCTCGGCTTGCTGAGCGACCACCCGGTGCTAATGACGATCGTCCTCGTGGGCGGCGTGGCGCTGCTCGTCCTCCTGGGACGAGTCTTCTGGCGGAAGCTGCAGGGGCTGTGGGAGAAGGCGAAGGAAGGCGGCGCGATCCTGGCGAGGCCGCGCGAGTACCTCGTCCGCGTGGCGCTCCCCTCGTTCGTCGCCTGGCTCGCGAAGCTCGGCGTGATCGGAGTCTTCCTCGCGGCCTACGGGATCCCGGTCACGTTCCACACGATCATGTCCGTGGCCGGTGGCAACTCGCTGGCCAACACGGTCTCCGCGACTCCGGGCGGCGTCGGCGTGAACCAGGCCGTGAACGTCGCCTCCCTCAACGAGGTCACCGACACGGCGACCGCGACCGCCTACTCCGTGGGTCAGCAGCTGGCCGTGACGGCGTGGAACATCGCGTTCGCCGTCGCAGTCGTCGTCTGGGCCTTCGGCTGGTCGGGCGGCAAGGCCCTGGTCCGCCAGTCGTACACGGACGCCAAGGCGAAGGCCTCGGAGCAGAAGGCTCAGCGCGCGGCCCGGAAGGCGAGCCGCGAGACGGACGAGACCGGCGGGCACGGCTGGATCTCGCGTCACCGCCCCGGAGGCGGACCCACGGAGGTCGACCGGACGACGGAGGATTGACGCCGGTGACCGTCGCCGCCGAGGACCGGTACGCCGAAGCGGTCGTGTGGCAGCCGGTGCGACCGCAGTTCCACCCCGCCCGTCTCGTCGTGTCCTGGCTCGTCTCGACGATCGCGGTGCTCGTAGCCGCGTCGATCGTTCCGGGCGTCTCGGTCGAGGGTTTCGGGGGCGCGCTCCTGGTCGCACTCGTGGTCGCCGTTCTCAATGCGGTGCTGCCGCCGCTCGTCGCCGCGCTCCGGCTGCCGTTCACGCTGGTCGTGGGTTTCCTGCTGATCCTCGTCCTGGACGCGCTCATGTTCACGTGGGCGTCCGATCTCTTCGAGAACGCCATCACGGTCGACTCCTTCTGGTGGGCACTGCTCGCCGCGCTCACCGTGTCCGCCGTCCTCGTCGTCCTCGAGGTCATCACCGGGGCGAACGACGACGACACCTACACCGTGCGGGTGATCCAGCGCATCGCGCGGCGGTCGGGCGAGCGGGTGGCCACCGACGTCCCCGGGCTGGTGTTCCTGGAGATCGACGGGCTCTCGCTTCCGGTCCTGCGCCGGGCGATGCGCGACGGCAACGCGCCGACCATGGCCCGGTGGCTCGCCGAGGGGAGCCACCGGCTCGCCGGGTGGGAGACCGATCTCTCGTCGCAGACCGGCGCGAGCCAGGCCGGCATCCTCCTCGGCTCGAACGAGGACGTGCCCGCCTTCCGCTGGGTGGAGAAGGAGACGGGCAGGCTCATGACCTGCTCCGCGCCGGGCGACTGCGCCGAGATCGAGCGCCGATGCGCCACCGGGGCCGGCCTGCTCGTCGACGGCGGGGCGAGCCGGGGGAACCTCCTCTCGGGCGAGGCCGAGCACGTGATCCTGACAGTGAGCCGCATGGAGGCCGAGAAGAAGGCGAACCCGGGCTACCGGGCGTTCTTCGCAAACGGCTTCAACGTCACGCGGACCCTTGTGCTCTTCGTCTGGGAGGTGATCCTCGAATGGGTCGCCGCCCTGCGCGCCCGGCGCCGGGACGTACGGCCGCGCGGGCATCGGGGCGGCCTGTATCCGTTCATGCGCGCCGCCATGTGCGTCGTCGTCCGCGACCTGATCGTCCACGGCATCCTCACGGACATGATGAAGGGGAGGCCCGCCGTGTACGCCACGTTCTCGAGCTACGACGAGGTCGCCCACCACTCCGGCCTCGAGCGGGTGGACACCCTCGAGGCCCTCCGGAAGCTCGATCAGCAGTTCGGGCGAATCGAGCGCGCGCGCCGGTACGCGCCGCGGCCCTACGAGATCGTCGTCCTCTCGGATCACGGCCAGACGCAGGGCGCGACCTTCAAGCAGCGCAACGGCTACGGGCTCGACGACCTCGTCGAGCGGTCGTTGCAGCGAGGCGAGGTCACGGAGGTGGCCGGCGGCGACGAGCAGCATGCGATGGTCGGCCTCGCCCTGGCGGAGGCCACGAGCGGAGTGGACGAGGACGAGCGCCCCGAGAGCACGGTCGAGTCT
This sequence comes from Gaiellaceae bacterium, assembly GCA_050697795.1. Taxonomy (GTDB): domain Bacteria; phylum Actinomycetota; class Thermoleophilia; order Gaiellales; family Gaiellaceae; genus JAIBJN01. Next base: position 3,942 of record JBOHAK010000045.1, on the reverse strand, counting down.
GACCAGGTCGTCGTGCTCGGGTCGGGCAACCTCGGCCTCGTCTACCTCATGGACGTGCCGCGGCGGCTCACGCTCGAGGAGATCGACGAACGGCATCCGCTCCTCGTCCCCGCGCTGCGGCAGCATCCGCACGTCGGCTGGGTGCTCGTCCGCTCGGAGCGGGACGGGGCGGTGGCGCTGGGCGCCCGCGGGGCGCACTACCTGGAGGACGGTCGCGTGGAGGGCGAGGATCCTCTGGCGGCGTTCTCCGCGACAGCTCCGCTCCACCTCCTGCGCACGGACGGCTTCGCCCACGTCGCGGACCTCATGGTCGGCAGCTTCTACGACCCGGACCTCGACGAGGGCTGCGCCTTCGAGGAGCTCATCTCCTTCCACGGCGGCATCGGCGGCCCGCAAACGCAGCCCTTCCTGCTCTACCCCGAGCGCTTGCGGCTACCCGACGAGCCCCTGGTCGGGGCGGCGCAGGTCCACGGGCTCCTGACCGGCTGGCGCCGCCGGCTCCAGGAAGAAGCGCCCCGCGAGGGCGCTGTCGTCTCCCAGCTCGACTGAGTCCCGTCGCCTACCTGCGGCGCGGCCCCTCGGACTCGGGCAGGCCGTACATGGTCAGCGCGTAGACGACGAGGATGTTCAGCGTCACGGTGACCGCGGTCGCGATCGGGAACGTGAAGATCCAGAAGAAGTTCAGCGTCGCCGCGACGAGCCCGACCGCTATGCCGAAGACGACCGCCCAGTGGGCACGCGCGAAGATCGCGAAGCCGGCCACGACCAGGGCGATGCCGAGGAGCAGGTAGAACCAGCCCCAGGCGCCGAGGTTGTCGTCGAAGATGAGCGAGTCGACGGGAGTGTCGTCCCGGCCGAGGGCCCAGAGCCCGTCGAAGAAGTTCAACACGCCGACGAGGATCAACATGAGCCCCGCGAACGTCAGCCAGCGGTCGGCCTTGCGCTCGTAGGCAGTGCCTTGCAGGCCGGTATCCATGAATTCTCCTTTCGTGTCGGGACGGGGCGAGTATCCACCAGACTGGGGGCGGGAGGCTAGGCTCCGCTCAGGTCCAGCGTCCCCCCGACCGGAAGCACGCGCAGGTCGACCGCGGGCGCCCGCTCGGCCGCGGCCCGCCGGAACCGCTCCAGAGGCTCCTCGAGAAACGCTGGCGGCGACCGTCGGACCGAGGTGAGCGGGTAGTACGTGCCCCAGTGGATCGGGACGGCGAGGCGGGGGCGCACGAGGGCGAGGGCGTCCGCCGCGCTCTCCGGGTCGAGATGACCGGGGCCGAGCCGCGGCCCCCAGCCCCAGATGGGGAGCAGAGCCACGTCCACGTGGTCCGCGAGCTCCGCCATCTCCGGGAACAGCTCGGTGTCCCCGGCGAAGTACACGACCTGGGAGCCGGCGATCACGTAGCCGAGGACGTCGGCCTGCTTCCCCAGGGCCCGACGGCCAGGATGGTCGGCCCGGACGGCCCGAATCGAAACAGGGCCGAGCGCGATCTGCTCGCCGGCGGAGAGCTCCGACGCGACGAAGCCGCGCCTGGCCAGCAGCCGGCCGGCGCCGCGAGGGACGACGACCCTGGTCTCGCGCCCGATCATGCGAAGCGACGGCAGGTCGAGGTGGTCGTGGTGGACGTGGGAGAGGAGCACGGCGTCGAGCGTCTCCAGGCCCTCGAGCGCGAGCGGCGCCGCGCGGCGCAGGTGGAGGACGCGCCGGCGGAGCAGCGGATCCGTGAGGACCCTGACGCCGTCGAGGTCGAGGAGGACGGTCGAGTGTCCGAGCCAGCGCAGGCGGTCGGGCATCGTCCGCCGACGGCCTAGCCGGCCCGTCTCCTCAGCGCGATCCCCGTCAGGATCTCGCGCACGATGCGGTCGGCCGCCAGCGCGGTCACGTCGGCGGACCCCACCGCGGTCGGGATCACCTCCACGACGTCGGCGCCAACCAGGTCGAGCTCCGCGGCCACCGTGCGCGCCGCCCAGAGGAGGTCGACCGTCGTCATGCCGCCCGGCTCGGGCGTGCCGGTGCCCGGCGCGAACGCGGGGTCGAGCACGTCCACGTCCACGGTTAGGAACACCGGGCCGGCGCCGAGCGCCTCCACGGCTCGTCGCACGACCTCCCCGATCCCGAGCTCGCGGACGTCGTGCATGAAGAAGCTCGTGATGCCCCGCTCCGTCTGCCACGCGAACTCGGCCTCGCCGGGCCAGTAGCCGCGCAGGCCGACCTGCACGTAGCGGCGCGCCTCGAGACTGCCCTGCTCGACGAGCCGGTAGAACGGCGTCCCGTGCGAGACCTCGACGCCGAAGACCTCCGTGCCCGTGTCCGTGTGCGTGTCGAAGTGCACGACGCCGACCGGCCCGTGGGCCGCCGCGCACGCGCGGATGCTCGGCTCCGAGATCGAGTGGTCGCCCCCGAGCACGACCGGGATCGCCCCGGCGGCCAGCACCTGCGCCACCAGCGCGTCGATCGCCTCGTGCGACCGCACCGGATCGGCCGGGATCACGGGCGCGTCGCCGAAGTCGACGATCCGGAGCTCCTGGAAGGCATCGAGCTTCGCCTCGAGGTGCGCCCCTTCCGGGTAGCTCGCCGAGCGGATGGCCCGAGGACCGAGGCGGGTGCCGGGCCGGTCGGAGACGAGATCGTCGGTGGGCGCGCCGACGATCGCGACATCGACGCCCTCGAGCTGCGCCGGATCCTGCGTGTAGGGGGCGGCCCCGTAGGTGAGGAGCCCGGCGTAGTCCGGTTTCTCCTCGTGCCCGCGGGTCCAGCGCTCGGTGGGGTCGATCACGGGTGCAGTATGAAGGTCGGGTCGCCTCGTCAGGCAGCCTCCGGCAGGCCCGCGCCGGCGAGCTCGCGGCGCAGGGCGGCGACCTCGCGAGGTCGGTTGGCGAGGAGTGCCCCGAGCGGGCGCCCCTCGCCGTCGAGGTAGCGGGCCGTGAACGAGCCCGGGTCGCCCTCGATCTCCACGGCGGCCCACTCCTCCGCGTGCCCGACGTGCTGGAGTCGGAGGCCGAACTGGTCCGACCAGAAGTACGGCAGGTCGTCGTACGGCCGCTCCTCGCCGAGGATCGCCCGCGCGACCGACGCGGCCTGGCCCGCCGCGGACGTCCAGTGCTCGACCCGAACGCGGCGGAAGACGGACGGACGCCAGGTGCTCGCAACGTCGCCGCAGGCGTAGACGCCGGAGAGCGCCGTGCGCCCGCAGGCGTCGGTGGGGATCCCTCCGCCGTCGGCCTCCATCAGCTCGCCGGCCGGCTCGGCGCCCACCGCGACCAGCGCGCTCGAGCACGGAATCGTCGCGCCGTCGGTGAGCTCGACTGCGCTCACCCGGCCGGCCCCGTTCGCGACGAAGCGGGCCAGGCCTGTTTCCGCGCGCAGGTCGACGCCGTGCGCCCGGTAGCGCTCGGCGAGGAGCCCGCCGACCTCGGGACCGAGCACGCGCTCGAGCGGGACGCGGGCGACGTCGAGCACGGTCACCTCGACACCCAGCCTGCACGCCGTCGAGGCCACCTCGGCCCCGACGAACCCCGCGCCGACGATGACGAGCCGGCCTCCGGGCCGCAGCTCGTCGCGGAGCGCCTCCGCGTCGGCGACCGTGCGGAGCGTGTGCACGCCCGCAGGCACCTCGAACGGGAGCCGGCGGGCGCGCGCTCCGGTGGCGACGACGACGGCGTCCCACTCGAGCCCCTCGCCGGCCGTCCGGTGGAGCAGGTCGATGGACTCGATCCGGCGGCCGAGGACGAGCTCGATGTCGCGCTCCGCCCAGAACTCGCCCGGTCGCAGCTCGACCCCGTCGCGCTCACCCGCGAGGAACTCCTTCGAGAGCGCGGGCCGCTCGTACGGCGCCGTGGGCTCGTCGCCCACGAGCACGACGCGGCCGTCGAAGCCCTCTGCGCGGAGCGTCTCCGCGCACCGCGAGCCGGCAAGGCCCGCACCGACGATGACGACGCTGCGCGGGGTCA
>JBOHAK010000044.1:0-2042 GCA_050697795.1 Gaiellaceae bacterium | reverse complement strand
GAGCTCGCCGGCGACGGAGCCGACGTCACGATCCTGAGCGTGGTCCCCCCGGACGCGCGCGGCTCCAAGTCCGGTGGTCACGTCGGGCTGGCTCCGCACGCCCACGAGGACGTCGCCCGGGCGCACGCCTACCTGCGCGAGCGCGGGATCGAGTCCACGATGGAGATCCAGCACGGCGACGCGGTCGACGAGATCTCCGCCGCCGCCGCCGCCGGCGGCTACGACCTGCTCGTGGTCGGCTCGCGCGGGCTCGGCCCCGTGGGAAGGCTGATCCTCGGCAGCGTCAGCGCAGAGCTCGCCCGCCGCGCACCGATTCCGGTCCTCGTCGCCGGCAAGGACCAGTCCGAGAGGATCGAGGCCGTCTCGGCCGGCTAAGCGCGCATGGCGAGCTTGATCTGGCTCATCGTCTGGCTGATCCAGGGGACTCCGAACCTCGAGTGGTTCGGCACTTGGAACGACTGGTCGGTCGCCCTGCTCGGCTGCATCATCTTCGACGTGTTCAGCGGCCGAGAGGTCTCGAGCCGGGCCCGCTGACTCCCGCGCCTTGCGCCGCGAAGCGGCGGATGGTAGGAGACGCCATGCCGTGCGCGCCGCTGCCGGTCGAGCTGCTCCAGTTCCTCGCGAAGCCGCGGATGGCGGTCGTCGGGACGGTGCGTGAGGGCGGATCGCCGGTCACGACTGCATGCTGGTACGGAGTCGAACCCGACGGTCACATCGTCCTCACGATGGACGAGGCGAGCCACCGTCTCCGCCATCTGCGCGCCGACCCGCGGCTGGCGCTCACCGTCCTCGGAGACGACTGGTACTCGCACGTCTCGATCCTCGGCCGGGCCGTGGAGTTCCGCCCGGACGCCGAGCTCGCGGACATCGACGCGCTCTCGCACCGCTATCTCGGCTCGCCCTACGACGACCGGACTTACCGCGGCGTCACCGTGCTCGCCGAGATCGAGGGCTGGCACACGTACGGAGATCCCGCCGCGGAGGCCTGAGCCGGCACTCGCTCAATCGCAGCCGCTGCCGTCGTCGTCGCCGTCGAGCCGGTAAGGGTCAGATCCCGTGACACGGACCGGCGCCTTGCCGAGTGCCTGCACGTCGGCGCAGTCGAGGTCGCCGGTGACCGGGAGACATGGGCTGTAGCCGTCCATGCACTCGCCATTGCCCGAAAGGTCGACGGCTCTATTGCCTCCCGAGCCCTTCGGGCGCGTCTGGAAGCCGCTGCTCGGATCGAGCGTCGCCCGGCAGGCGCCCCACGCGCCGAGCTTCCGCTCCCGCGCGTTCCGGGCCGCGGCGAGCAGGCGGTCCGCGTAGCGGCCCCGGTCGCCGTCGAAGAACCACACGCTCGCCGCACCGCGACGCACCAGAGCGAGGTTGACGTTGGTCTCGCCCCGGTGCACGTACCGCAGGATGCGCCCGTACCGGTCGACGCCGTCGAGGGCGGGATCCCGCTCGAGCCTCACGCGGGCGCCGACCGGGAGCAGGCCGGCCAGAACGCGGCCCGACTCTTGCCCAAAGCACTCGCCGCTTGCCTCCGGCGTGTCGATCTGAACGAGCCGGACGGTCCTTCCGTTCGCGAGCTCGAGGGTGTCCCCGTCGACGACGCGCGCCACGCGAGCTGTCCGAGCCTTCGGGCGCGTCAGCGACGGACTCGGCACCGGGCCCTCGCTCTCACTCCCAGCGGCCTCGGGGGGAGCGGCTTCCTCCTGAACGGTCGTCGTCACCTCGGCATTCGCGACCTCCGGTTGCTCGTCCGCCACGGCGCATCCGATGGGCAAGACCCCGACGAGCACACCGCCGATGACGCACGCCACTTTCGCCTTTCTGGAGCGGCGACTCCAGAATGTCCTGCCCGACCCCTCGCCGACCATGAGCTCCCTTCGCGCCGTGGCAACTCACGGTAGGACAGGAGACATGGCCGTTCAAGAGCGGAGTTCGAGGCTCGAGCGCTACCCGGCGGCGAGCATGAATAGGAGCATGACCAGGATGAGCACACAGGTCACGATCGTGACGGCGATCATCGCGCCGAGGGCGAAGCCGAATCCCTG
>JBOHAK010000043.1:0-2797 GCA_050697795.1 Gaiellaceae bacterium | reverse complement strand
CCGTAGGTGCGGACGTAGGCCAGCGCCTGCAGGTCGCCGCCGGCTTTCGAGGCCGAGTAGGGGCTTGAAGGGCGCAAGGGATCCTCCTCGCGCGAGGCGGCGCCCGGCGGAATGTCGCCGTAGACCTCGTCCGTCGACACCTGGACGAAGCGGGCCTGCGAGTCACGCGCCCACTCGAGCAGGACGTGTGTGCCGTAGACGTCGGTGCGGATGAAGTCGCCGGCCTCGAGGATCGAGCGGTCGACGTGCGTCTCGGCGGCGAAGTTGACGATCGCCTCGCACCCCGCCGCGGCGCGCGCCACGGCCTCGGGATCGGCGATGTCGCCCACGTGGAGCTCGCAGCCGACGCCGTCGAGGTTCTCCTTGCGCCCCGAGTAGGTGAGCTTGTCGAGCACGACGACGTCGTCGCCCCCGGCGACGAGACGGCGCACGAAGTGGCTCCCGATGAACCCGCAGCCGCCGGTGACGAGGACGCGCATGCGTCGAAGCCTACTGCCCTACCGGAACCCCGCCCTCCGCCAATGGGCCAGGATTCGGCGCCGCCGCAAACCCAGGCCAAGTAACAGTCTGTTACTTGGCTCCGAGGCGCGCCAGGCAGTCGCGCAGGCCGTCGCGCCAGTGCGGCAGCCGCGGGGCTCCTTCGCGCTCGCTGCGCAGGACCGAGTAGGCCGGGCGGGGAGCCGGGCGCCCGAGCTCCTCCGTCGTGATCGGCGTCACCCGGCAGTCGAGACCGGCCTCCTCGAAGATCGCCTCGGCGAGCTCGGCCCAGGTGCAGTCGCCGCCGGCGGCGAGGTGCCAGACGCCCTGCGGGCGCGAGAGGAGCTCACGCGTGGCCGTCGCCAGGTGCCCGACGTAGGTCGGGCAGCCGCGCTGGTCGGCGACGACGCGCACCTCGTCTTGCTGCTTCCCGAGCGCGAGCATCGTGCGGACGAAATTCTTGCCTGTCCAGCCGAAGAGCCAGGAGCTGCGGACGATCCACCCCTGCTGCACTTCTCGCTCGCCGTCGAGCTTCGTCTGCCCGTAGACGGAGAGCGGGTTCGGCTCGTCCGACTCGACGTACGGCTCGCCCTTCGTTCCGTCGAAGACGTAGTCGGACGAGTAGTAGACGACCGGCGCGCCGAGCGCGACAACGTGGCGCGTCCCGGCCACGTTGACCGTGCGCGCCTGCTCCCGGTGGTCCTCGGCCCCATCCACGTCGGTCCAGGCAGCCGCGTGCAAGACGAGGTCGGGCGCGTAGTCGAGCGTCGACGTCGTTACGTCGAAGAGTTGCCTCACCCGGGCGTCGGCCTCGGGGAAGACCTCTTTCAAGGCCTCCCCGAGCTGGCCGCCGGCCCCGGTTACGAGGACGCGTCCCGCTCCGAGAGGATCGGGGAGTCCGTGCTCCACAGGTGCCTGACGCGGGGATCGTCCCACGGGATCCCCTGCTCGTCGGGGTCGGCCGGGTCGTACTCGCACGTGACGTGGTAGCAGAAGAGGAGATCCGTGAGCGCCTCGAAGCCGTGGGCATGGCGGCCGGGCACGTAGACGGCGACCGGGTTCTCCTCGCCGATGTCCAGACTGAAGGTCTCGTCCGTCTCGCGGTCGAGGACGACGACGCGGGCCATGCCCGTCAGGCAGGCGAAGAGGTCGTCCTGGCCGCGCTCGTGGTAGTGCAGCCCGCGGATGACGCCGCGGCGCGAGAAGGAGACGTTCGTCTGGAGCGTGACGTGCGGGAGGAGGCTCTCGCGCCGGATCTCGGCGAACCACCCGCGCTCGTCCTCGAACACGCGCAGCGGCAGCACGACCATGCCCGGGAGGACGTTCACGCCTTGTTCGCCCCCGTCTCCTCGATGAGGTTGCCGATGCGGCCCAGCGCCTCGTGGGTGCCAGCGTCCCGCCACCAGCCGCGCACGCGCGCAGAGCCCAGCCGGCCCTGCTCGGCGTACGCGCGGTTGACGTCCGTGATCTCGAGCTCGCCGCGCGAGGAGGGGGCCAGTCCGCGGATGATCTCGAAGACGTCAGGCGGATAGCAGTAGAGCCCGACCACAGCGTCGGCCGACGGAGGCGCGTCGTAGCGGGTGTCGACGACGCCGGCCTTCTCGACAACATCCACGACGTCGCCGTCCTCACCGTAGACGACGACACCGAAGCGCTCGGGGTCGGGCACCTCCTTCACGAAGATGAGCGCCTCGCCCGGCCCGCCGGCCCAGGCGCGCACGGCCTCGGCCTCCGCGTACTCGAAGATATTGTCGCCGAGGCACACGACGAGGCTCTCGCCCGCGGCGAACGACTCGGCCATCCCCACCACCTGCGCGATGCCGCCGGGCTCGGTCTGCACCTTGTAGGTGAGATCGAGGTCGAAGAGGTCGTCGTCGCCGTCGCGGTGGCTGACGTGGCCGTCCCCGAGCAGGTCGATGAAGTCGCCGGCGTGCCCCTGCCCCGTCACGAGGAGGACGTCGCGGATCCCGAGGAGCTGCATGAGCTGGAGCGGGTAGTACACCATCGGCCACCGCCCGACCGGCAGCAGGTGCTTGTTGGTGATCCGCGTCAGCTCCTGGAGGCGGGTCGCCTCGCCGCCGGCGCAGATCAGCCCGCGCGCCCGGATTCCTCCGCCCTCCATGCTCCGCGGGATGCTAGTGCCTCCTCACCGCGTAAGGTGGCGGCGTCGTGTCGGACCAACGCGTCGTCTACTACGCGGCCGCGACGGCGGACGGCTTCATCGCCGCCGGCGACGGCGGCGTCGAGTGGCTAAGCGACTTCTCCGGCACCGGCGGCTATGACGAGTTCTTCGCCGGCGTCGGCAGCCTCGTCCTGGGCC
>JBOHAK010000042.1:0-11830 GCA_050697795.1 Gaiellaceae bacterium | reverse complement strand
GAGCCCGGCGGCGAGCGGGCGCACGAGGCGCGGCGCGACGAGCGTCACGCCGATGAAGAGCAGGAGCACGCCCACGCCGATCGCGAGGAGCCGCGTCCGGGTCTCGGCGCCGTCGGCGAACACGCCGAAGGCCAGCAGCCCAACGGCGAGCGCCACGACCGCGAGCGCGGTGACGAGCCCGAACTTCGCGAGCCGCGACGGAGGCAGGACGGCGCCTTCGCGGACGGCGGCGATCGGAGGCACCCGGGTCGCCCGTAGCGCCGGCCGCAGGCTGGCGAGCAACGCGATGAGCGTTCCCACGAGCAGGCTGACGACGATCGTCCGGGTCGAGAAGACGATGCCGGTCTCCGGCAGGTCGATGCCGGTCGCCGCGAGCAGCGCATTCAGGCCCACGGCGATGCCGAGGCCGAGGAACAGGCCGACGACGGAGGCGACCACGCCCACGACGACGGCCTCGACCACGACGGACCAGAGCACCTGCCGCCGCGTAGCTCCGAGGGTCCGCAGCGTCGCGAGCTCGCGGGCTCGCTGCGCGACCGTGATCGAGAGCGTGTTGGCGATCACGAAGCTGCCGACGAAGAGCGCGATCCCGCCGAAGCCGAGCAGGAAGTAGCGGAAGATGTTCACCTCACCCTGCGTCTCCTCGCTCTCGGTGTCCGACTGCGCCTCCGCCGTGCGCACCTGGGCGGTCTCGGGCAGGAGCGGCCCGATCTCGGCCACGAGCTCCTCGGAGCCGACGCCCTCGGCGGCGGCGACCCTGACGAAGTCGAGCTCGTTCCGCTTGTCGAAGAGCTGCTGCGCGGTGGCGAGGTCGAAGACGGCGATCGTGGCGCCGCCGAGCGACTCGACTGAGCCGTAGCGAACGATCCCGGCGACCGTGTACGTCTCGACAGGCCCGTCGGCGGCGGCGCCGATCGAGTCTCCGACCGCGAGCCCCTGATCCTCGGCAGTGGCCTTGTCGACGGCGATCTCTCCGGCTCCCTGGGGCCACGCGCCGTCGACGAGCTGCAGCGGGTTGAACTGCTGGTCGGCCGGGGGATCGACGCTCACGGCGATGCCCATGCCGCCCCCGATGGGATTGCCGTTCTCGTTGATCAGCGTGGCCTCGTCCTCGATCGATCCCGACGCCGCTTCCACGTCCGGCAGCGCCGCGATGTCCGCCAGGACGGACTCCGGGAAGGGCGCCGAGCCGGTGTCCGCCGAGTCGTCCTCCGAGAGGGCGTCCCTCGGGCTCACGACGACGTCGGAGGCGGCGTACGACTCGTCGAAGATCGTCCCGAGGCCCTTGTTGATCGTGTCGGTCAGGATGAAGCTCCCGGCGACCATGGCGACGCCGAGGACGATGGCGAAGCCCGTCAACGTCGCCCGGAACTTGCGACCCAGGAGACCCTTGAGCGTGACGCGCCTCATCGCCCGCTCACCTCTTCCAGCGTCGCGAGGATCTCGTGCGCCGACGAGGCGCCGCGGTCCTTGACGATGAGGCCGTCGGCCAGGAAGAGGACACGGTCGGCGATCTCGGCCGCATGGGCGTCGTGCGTGACCATCACCGTCGTCTGCCCGAAGCTCGTCACCGAGTCGCGGAGCAGCTCGAGGATCTCGCCGCCGGTCGTCGAGTCGAGGTTGCCCGTCGGCTCGTCGGCGAACATAACCGTGGGCCGGGAGACGAGCGCCCGCGCGATGGCGACGCGCTGCTGCTGCCCTCCGGAGAGCTCGGCCGGTCGGTGGCCGAGGCGGTCGGAGAGGCCGACCTTGTCGGTCAGCTCCTCGACCCAGCCGTTATCCGGCTTCGAGCCCGCGAGGTCGAGCGGCAGCCGAATGTTCTCCTCCGCCGTGAGCATTGGAAGCAGGTTGAAGAACTGGAACACGAAGCCGATGTGGTCGCGTCGGAGCTTCGTCAGGTCGGTGTCGTTGAGGCCGCCGATGTCGGTGCCGGCGATCGACACGTCGCCCTCGTTGGGGCGGTCGAGCCCCGCGAGGATGTGCATGAGGGTGGACTTGCCGGAACCCGACGGGCCCATGACGGCCGTGAGCCTGCCGGGCGCGATGTCGAGCGAGACTCCCCGCAGCGCCTTCACGCACGTGTCGCCCTCGACGCCGTAGCGCCTCGTGACGCCGTTCGCGGTCACGACGGGGGCGTCCGACGCGACAGCCCCCTCTTCCTTCTGGGTAAGGACGGTTCTCACTGTGAACGCTCCTTTCGGCTGGTTCATCGCTCCCCGAGGAGGCGGTTCGTCTCCTGCTTGCCCCTGCTTGATCCATCAGACCAAGGTGTCACTCCCAGCCTGCGGGGTGAAGGACGCCTGACGGTGTGTCAGGGTGCGACTAGCCGCACCACTGCGGGTGCGGCTCAGACCCCGGGAAGGCCGGGAGGCCGCGACGGTAGCCCCAGATGCCTGGGCCGCCTTTCCGACCAGCTCGGCTGCTCCCTTCTCCCCCCGGCTACTTCGTCGCCGAACCCTGACGGCATCTCGGGCGACCTCCGAGGGAGACGCGGCCACGTCGGGCCGCCTCCACGTCTTCGACCATAGCACCGTCGCCCGCACAGTTCATCCCCGCCTCCTGTCGATTTTCCGCGGCTCCGTTCGTCGTAGAGTCGTAAGCGACACGAGAAGGAGGCAGACGTGCAGTACTTGCTCTTGATCTACGGCGACGAACGGGCTCAGGCCGAGGGCTGGGAGCGGCTGAGCGAGGAGGAGCAGGCCAACGAGATGCGCGCGTGGTACTCCTACACGGACGAGCTCCAGAAGGCCGGCGTCCACGTCGCGGGCGAGGCGCTTCAGCCCACCGGCGCCGCGAAGACGGTCCGCGTCGGCGACGGGGAGCAGCTCGTGACCGACGGCCCCTTCGCCGAGACGAAGGAGCAGCTCGGCGGCTACTACGTCGTGGACGTCGACTCGGAGGAGCAGGCGCTCGAGTGGGCGGCCAAGATGCCGTCGCTCCCCAACGGCTCCGTCGAGGTGCGGCCGATCATGGTCTTCCCCGCCGAGCTGCCGGCCTAGGAGGCTCGGATGAGGTACGTGCTCCAGATCTACTCGCCGGACGGGTACTGGGACTCGCTGGCGCCGAAGGAGCGCGAGGCGCTCTACAAGGAGTACTTCGCCTTCACTCGCGACCTGAGCGAGCGGGGCATCCTGGTCGGCTCCCACGAGCTCGAGCCGGCCTCGACGGCGACCTCCGTTCGCGTGCGGGACGGCGAGACCCTCGTCACGGACGGCCCGTTCGCCGAGACGAAGGAGCGGCTGGGCGGCTACTACGTCATCGACGCCGAGTCGCTCGACGAGGCGCTCGACTGGGCAGCGCGGATCCCCTCCGCCCGGCACGGGACGATCGAGGTGCGACCGGTCGTGATGCACCACGAGGAGGCCGCATAGACGCGCTTTCGGCCGTCTTCCGCGAGGAGTTCGGCCGGTCGCTCGCGATCCTCGCGCGGGCCCTCGGCGACCTGGACCTCGCCGAGGAAGCCGTACAGGACGCGTTCGCAACGGCCGTGGAGCGGTGGCGGCGGGACGGGATGCCGGCCAACCCCGGCGCCTGGATCGTCGCCACCGCCCGCAACCGGGCCATCGAGCGGATCCGCCGCGACCGCACGCTCGCCCGCAAGCGCGAGCTTCTCGCCGGGCTGCAGGCGATCGAGGCTCAGGAGACCGACGTGGAGGAGTCGACCATCCCGGACGAACGCCTGTCGCTCGTCTTCGCCTGCTGCCACCCGGCGCTCGCCCTCGAGGCCCAGGTTGCGCTGACGCTGCGGATGGTGGGCGGCCTCGAGACCGCTGAGATCGCGCGCGCGTTCCTCGTGCCCGAGGCGACGATGGCGCAGCGGCTCGTCCGGGCGAAACGGAAGATCCGGGCCGCGGCCATCCCCATCCGCGTCCCGCCCGACCACGCGCTCCCCGACCGCCTGCGCGGCGTCCACGCAGTCCTCTACCTCGTGTTCAACGAGGGGTACGGGCCCCCGCCGCGGGACGAGCTCCTCGACGAGGCGATCCGCCTTGCCAAGCTGCTCGCCGTCCTCATGCCGGACGAGGCGGAGACGCTCGGGCTCCTCGCGCTCATGCTCTTCCAGGACTCGCGCCGGCGGGCCCGCATCGACGCCGGCGGGGCGCTCGTCCTCCTGGAGGACCAGGATCGGAGCCTCTGGGATTCCGGCCGGCTCGACGAGGGCGCGCACGTGCTCGACCGCGCGCTCGCCCTGCGGCAGGCGGGCCCCTACCAGATCCAGGCCGCCGTGGCGGCGCTCCACGCCGAGGAGGAGACGGACTGGCGCGAGATCGCCGCGCTCTACGGTCGTCTCGCGAGGCTCACGCCCTCACCCGTCGTGGAGCTGAACCGCGCCGTCGCCGTCGCCATGGCGGACGGCCCCGAGCGCGGCCTCGAGCTCGTCGATCCGCTCGCCGGCGACCTCGGTTCCTACCACCTCTTCCACTCCGCCCGCGCCGACCTCCTCCGCAGGCTGGGGCGCCACGACGAGGCGGCCGCCGCCTATCGGCGGGCCCTCGACCTCGCGGAGGAGCCGGTCGAGCGCTCGTTCCTCGAGCGCCGCCTGGCCGAGGCGAGCGCGGCCGCTCGCGACTAAACGGGTGCCGTGGACACGGGGGCGGCCGGCGTGTCGACCCCTCGCCGCCGCCACCGGTGCTTGAGCCGCTGCAGGAGGCAGAGGCGCCGGAGCCCGGTCTTTGCAGCATGGGAGATCTCGAGCAGGGCCGTTCTCGCGAAGTTGATGAAGATCGCTCGCGGCCGCCGCGCGTAGAGCAGGAAGTCGGCCTCCTCGAGGCTCAGGTGTGCGAGCTTGCTCTTGTACTCGGCGTCCCCCAGGCCGAAGTCGAAGACCGAGACGCCGGGCTCGACGGCGAGGTGCTCGATCGCCTTGATCAGGAGGTGAGCTCCGACCCGGTGGTGGCCGTAGCGCGAGTCGTACCCGCCCGCCAGCGAGCGGAAGCGGCCGCGGTACAGCTCGCCCAGCTCGAAGGCGACCGGCCTCCCGTCCAGGTAGAGGATGTAGGCGCGGAACCAGCCGTGCTCCATGAGCATCTCGAGGCGCGCCCGCTGCTGCGCGTCGCCCAGGTAGCCGACGCCCAGCCGGCGCTGGTACGTCCTCGCCGCGACGGTCTCGACGTCCTCGAAGAAAACATCGACATCCGCAGGGTCGCGGAAGGTCCGGATCGACAGGCGCTCGCCGAACTCCTGCTCGAGTCGGCTCGCGGTGCGGCGCACCCCCTTGCGAGTGGCCGAGGAGACGGTCGCCAGGTACTCGTCGAGCGACTGCGGAAGCTGGATCTCCCAGCGCAGGTCGGTGCGCACCCCGTGCTGGCGGGTCGCGAACGTGGTCCCGGCCGTCGCCGCCCGGTGGAGCGCCGAGTCGAGCTCCAGCTGGCGGAAGAGGATGAGGTCGGCCTCGCCCCGCTTCAGCCCCGAGAGGAGCTCGTCCAGAATCGCGGCCGTGGTCACCGGGTCCGTGTGCCCGAGCAAGCCGTCGTGCAGCACGCAGATGGCACGCACGGCCGGGGCATAGATCGTCCTGTACCCGAGCCTGCACGGAAGCCGGGTGTCGAGGAGCCGTGCCGCGACGATCGCCTCCGTCCTGCCCTCCCGCTCGACCGCGAGAACGTGCGGTCGAACGACCTGAGGCTCCTCCCGCAGCGACCAGAGGAAGTAGTCGATGTCCGTCTGGACGCTGTCGGACAGCATCGACGTCCACGCCGCGCCCAAGGATTCGACCTGCTCGACGGAACGCGCGACCCTGACGAGGCGCGGACCGCCGTCGAGGCCGGCCAGGTGACGTCGCCTGACGGAGGGCAGGGCGGCGCCCTCGAGTTGCGGGGCCGCCGTCCCCGCTGCGAAGACCTGAACGTCCGGGTGTTCCCTGGTCGCGATGATTCCCTCCCTCGGACAGCGCGCCGCCGCTCGTGCCCCAGCGCGTCCTCGGTACAAATTCTTGTGAGGGAACGGCTCCGCCTACAAGACCGGCGGACGCCTCTGGCCGATGAAATGCCTCATCGCTCCGAGCCGCTGCCGCCCCGCCGCGGCCGGAGGACGGACGGCTATCCGCGTTCTTCGAAGTCCTGCAGGAGAGCCTCACGGCTCTCCGCCCGGACCTTGCGAAGGATGTTGTTCACGTGGCTGCGCACGGTGACGGGAGAGACGACCAGCCGGCGGGCGATCGCGGCCGTCGTCAGCTCCTGGCGCAGGAGGTCGAGCACCTGCCACTCGCGGCTCGTGAGCGTCTCGTAGCCGCCGCTGGCGAGGACTGCTCGACGTCTCGGGCTTCGATCCCGGAACTCGTCGATCACGCGGGCCACGAGCTCGGGCGGGAGCGCGGCCTCGCCGTTCAGCACGTCGCCGAGAGCGTTCGGAAGCTGCGCCGGGTCCATGTCCTTGAGCAGGTAGCCCGCGGCGCCGGCGCGCAGGGACGCGAAGAGATCGGTGTCGTCGCGCGAGACCGTGAGCATCACGATCTTCGTCTGCGGAAGCCTCGTGCTGATCTCCCAGGCCGCCGCGACGCCGCCGCCGGGCATCCGCACGTCGAGAATGCAGATGTCGGGGCCTTCCCGGACGGCGCCGTCGATCGCGGCGGCCGCATCTCCCGCCTCGGCGCAGACGGCGAAGCGGGAGTCGGCCGCGAGCGCGCGGCGGATGTCGTCCCGCGTGGGGACGTGGTCGTCGGCGAGCAGAACTCGAACCGCGCCGCTCACAGGACGACCTCCACCCTCGTCCCGCTCCCCGGTCGAGACTGCACCTCGAACGACGCGCCGACGGCGTGCGCCCGCTCGCGCATGCCGATCAGGCCGAAGCCTCCCCCGTCCCGAGAGGTCGCGGCCGCCCGATCGAAGCCGCTGCCGCCGTCGATGACCCGGAGGCGCACTCGCCGGCCGTCGAGCAGCTCGACGCGGACGAGCTCGGCCCCGCCGTGACGGGCAGCGTTCGCGATCGCCTCGCAGGCGATGCGGATCGACGCATCCCGCCGCCGGTAGTCGAGCTCGATCTCCGGGGTAAGGACGAGATCGAGCTTCGTGCCCTCCCGCTCGGCCGTCTCGCGTGCCGCCTCGGCAAGGGCGACCTCGAGCGGGTCGTCCAGCGGCTTCGTCAGCGCGGCGATGGCACGGCGGGACTCGCTGAGCGCGCGAGCCGCGCTCGCCGTCACGCGGCCGACCGCCGGGTCCCCGCCGTCGAGCCGCCGGACGTTCCTGCCGATGAAGGCGAGCTCCTGCGCGAGGCCGTCGTGCAGCTCGCGCGCGATCCGGCGGCGCTCCTCCAGCACCGCCGTGTGGGAGACGGTCTCCCAGTACGAGCTGATCTCCCGGGCGACCGCAACGAGGATGGCAACGTAGAACGCGAGCCGGAAGAAGTCGCCCGAGTAGACCCAAGCCGTGTAGAGCGATGGATAGAGGAAGTAGTTCAGGCGCGCGAAGGCCCCGAACACGGCCGCGACGGCGAGCCACTTCATCAGCTCGTCGCCGGACGAGCGCGCCTTGCGGCCGAACCCGTACACGGCGATGCAGTAGAGGGCCATCCCGGCGAGCTGCGCTGCGAGCAGGCTCACGTCTCCGACGAGCCGCGGCCGCCCCGAGGCCTCCGGGGTCGGAACGAGCGCCACCCCCCTCGGGAGCCACGAGTCGAAGAGGCTCACGAAGATCGACACTCCGACGAGGACGGCCGGAAGCGAGATCGCCGCTGCGATCGTCTGCATCCGGCTCAGCCTGAGGCCCCGCCGCCGGGGCGTGACCGCGGCCAGAGCGAAGAGCGCCGTCCCCAGGAGCTGGCTGCAGAGCCTGGCCCAGGTCCCGAAACGGTCGGCGCCGCTGTCGAGGAGCGCCGGCACGACGGCGAAGAACAGGTTCGAGGCTGCGAGCACGCACAGCGAGTAGCAGAGGACGAAGTCGGCCAGCTGACCGCTTCTGCGGAATCGGCCGAACACGAGATACGCGGCGAGGAGGCCGATCAGCGCGGCCGCCGTCTCGAGCGCGACGTGGACCTCGGGCTGCCGGTACGCGAAGCGGAGCGCCGGCACGAGGATGACGGCCGCCGTCGCGGCTCCCGAGACGACCGCCGCGGTCACGATCGGGGCCGAAAGCCGGCTCCGCATGTTCCTGCCGCGCAGCCATCCGTCCCAGACGTTTCCACGTTGGCCCTCTACGACCTTGGCTTGCCCCATGCAAACATAGTGAACGCCCTCGGCCCGCCCGCAAAGGGGCTACGTGGCCGTTCCGAAGACGCGTGCCACGGACGTCCTGAGCGCATCGGAGGCTTCCTCGGCGCTCAGACGGCCGGCCGCCACCTCCTGGGCGGCCGCATGCGCGAGCCCCAGGAAGGCGGCCAGAAGCCAGGCCGGCGCGAGCCGACGGTCGAAGTCGCCCGCCCGCTGGCCGCGCCCGATCAGCCGCTCGAGCCGCTCGAGGATCGGCCCGTGGAGCGCGTGTTCCTCCTCGGGGGTCAGCGGCGCACGCAGGTCCATCAGGACCGGGTAACGCTCGAGCGTCCGCCAGCTCGCGCTCACGAGGCGCTCGAGCGCCTCGACGGGCCGGCCCTCGTCCGGCTCGGCGGCGTCAATCGCGGCCACCGTCTCCGCGAGGGCGCGGTCAACGACCGCTTGAAGGAGCGCCTCGCGCGATGGGTAGTGCGCGTAGACCGTCTGCCGGGCGACGCCGGCCGCCCCGGCGATCTCCTCCACGCTCGCGGCCGGGCGCTCGCTCAGCACCTCGATCGCCGCGTCGAGGATGGCGGCGATGCTCCGCTCGGCGTCGGCGCGGCGCCGCCTTCGCGGTAGGGGGCGGGACTCCGTCATGGCAGCAATCCTAGCGGGAATTCTTACATCTGTGTCAGCGTTAGTGCTAATATGGACAGATCTGTAAGAGATACTAGGAGGCGAACAGGATGATGGAGCGGCTGGCACGGCTCGCCGACAGGCGTGCAAAGCGAATCCTGATCTTCGCGGCGGCGTTCTTCGTGCTCGCCGCAGCACTGGGCGCCGGCGTGGCCGACCGCCTGGATCCTTTCGGCGCCGACGATCCCGACACCGAAAGCGCGACCGCGGACCGGCGCCTCGAGCAGGCGGGATTCCGCGAGACCGGCGTCGTCGTTCTGGTCGAGGACGTCGACGTGAGCTCGACGGACGGACGGGAGCGGATCGAGGCGCTCACGCGCCGGCTCGAGCGGGATTCCGACGTCGCCTCGGTGGCGAGCTTCCTCAGCACGGGCTCGCGGGACTTCGTCGCCCGCGACGGCGACGCGACCTATCTCGCCGTCGCCCTCGAGCCGACCGGAGACCACGACCGCCTCGACGCGGCCGAGCGCATCGCCGACTCGCTCGCCGGCGAGCGCGGGGTCAGCGCCGGCGGGCCCGCCCTGGCGCAGGCCCAGGTCAACGAGCAGGTCGAGCGCGACCTGCGCCTCGCCGAGCTCCTGGCCTTCCCCCTCCTCTTCCTGCTCTCGCTGCTCTTCTTCCGCAGCCTCGTGGCCGCGCTGCTTCCGCTGCTCGTCGGCGGGCTGTCGATCGTCGGGACGTTCCTGATGCTGCGGCTGGCAAGCGAGATGACCTCTATCTCGATCTTCGCGATGAACGTCGCGATCGGCCTCGGGCTCGGCCTGGCGATCGACTACAGCCTGTTCGTCGTCTCCCGCTACCGTGAGGAGATCGCCCGCACCGGGCCGGGGCCGGAGGCGATGAGGCGGACGCTGGCCACGGCCGGTCGCACCGTCCTCTTCAGCTCGCTGACTGTTGCGGGAGCGCTCGCCTCGCTGCTCGTCTTCCCGCAGCGGTTCCTCTACTCGATGGGGATCGCCGGCTTCTTCGTCGCGCTGATCTCCGCCGCGATCGCGCTCACCGTGCTCCCCGCGGTGCTCGCCCTGCTCGGGAGCCGCGTCAACGCCGTCGCGCCGCGGTTCCTGGCCCGCCGCTCGGAACGCGAAGCGAGGCCGATGCAGCAGGGGCTCTGGTACCGGCTGGCCCGGTTCGTGACGCGCTTCCCGGGCCGCACCGCGGCCGCCGCAGCAGCACTCCTGGTCGCCCTCGCCCTCCCCGTGCTCGGAATCCGGTTCACCGAAGTCGACGCCCAGGTCCTGCCCGAGTCGGCCAGCGCACGGCAGGTCGACAGCAGGCTCGAGGCCGACTTTTCGCCGTACCGCGACACGCCCCTGACGCTCGCGGTCACAGGCGGTGCCGGCGAGGCGACCCGGATCGCCGAATCCGCGAGGGACCTGCCTGGGGTCGCGGCCGTGAGGCCGCCACGGGAGCTCGAGGGTGGGATCCACGCGGTGGACGTGGTCTCGGCGGCGCCACCGCTCTCAGACCGGAGCAAGGAGCTGGCACGGGACCTCCGCGCGCTCGACGGCGACGTCCTCGTCACCGGCACGACGGCGCACTACCTCGACCTCCAGGAGAGCCTCGGCGACCACCTGCCGCTCGCGCTCGCGATCGTCGCCGCGCTGACGGTTGCCGTGCTCTTCGCGATGACCGGCTCCCTGATCCTGCCGCTCAAGCAGGTCGTGATGAACGGGCTCGGTCTCGGCGCGGTGTTCGGGCTCCTCGTCCTGGTCTTCCAGGACGGAAGGCTCGAGGGCCTGCTCGGCTACAGCAGCCAGGGAGGACTCGAGGCGACCCAGCTCCTGCTCCTCTTCGCCACGGTCTTCGGCCTCTCGACCGACTACGGCGTCTTCCTGCTCGCGCGCATCAAGGAAGCCCGGGACGGCGGCTACTCGGACTCCGAGGCGATCGCCGCCGGACTCGAACGCACGGGTCGGATCGTCACCGCCGCGGCGCTGCTCTTCGCCGTCGCTTTCGGCGCGTTCGTCACGTCGGACGTCGTCGTCCTCAAGGTCCTCGGCCTGGGCACGGCGATCGCGGTCCTCATCGACGCCACGATCATCCGCGCTCTCCTCGTCCCGTCGCTCATGCAGCTGCTCGGACGCTGGAACTGGTGGGCGCCGGCCCCGCTCCGGCGGCTGCACGAGCGGTTGGGAGTGAACGAGGCATGAACGCGCTCCCCCGGAATCGCGCTGCCGTGCCTCACGTTGGGAAGACCATGACGATGACGCCCACCACCTTCGAACGAGCCCGCCGACGGAGCGCCTACGCACGCCTCGCCCGCATCGTCGGCCGAGGCGGGTCACGCGACCTGCTGCCGCTTGACCAGGCAATCGAGCGCCTGCGGCCGTTCACGCGCCGGTACGTTGGGATCCGGCCTATCCCGGTTGCCCAGATCGTCGGAACCGACAGCCGCGGCAGCGACTTCGACCGCGACTTCCTCCCGCGCCGGCCCGACGTCCGCGACCGTTGGCGGCGGGTGGAGCAGGCATTCCCCGATTCGGGCTTCCCGCCGATCGTCGCCTACCAGCTCGGCGACGCCTACTTCGTCATCGACGGACACCATCGCGTCGCGATCGCCCGCCGCCGGCGCATGGAGACGATCGACGCGGAGGTCACCGAGCTGAGAGCGCGCTGGCACCTGCCCGCCGACGCCGACATCGTGGAGCTGATCCACGCCGAGCAGGAACGGAACTTCATGGACGAGAGCGGTCTCGCGGAGGCGAGGCCGGACGCCCGCATGCGGTTCAGCCGCCCGGTCGGCTACGTCGAGCTCCTCGAGACGGTCCAGCTCCACGGCTACCACCGCATGCTCGAAGCGGACCGCGCGCTCCCGCGCGCCGCCATCGCCGAGGACTGGTACACGACGGTCTACCTGCCCACGATCGAGGCGATCCACGCGGAACGGCTGGACGAGGTCTGCCCCGAGGTCACGGATCCGGACCGCTTCCTCTGGGTCTGGAACCGCCGCCGCGAGCTGATGCCCGAGTACGGCTGCCAGCAGCTCGGCGAGACTGCACGCCGGGCGACCGA
>JBOHAK010000041.1:0-7795 GCA_050697795.1 Gaiellaceae bacterium | reverse complement strand
TCGGAGAGGACGAGGACGGTGGGCTGCTCGTCCCAGAGCCACTCCGCCTGCTCGACGAGGCGGCCGCACGCGGCGTCGACGGCCTCGGAGACGCGCACGAGCTCGTCCCCGGCCTCGCCCGCGCGGTTGGCCGGGGGCGTGGGGTCGAGCCGGTGCCACATGAGGTGGCCGGCGATGTCCGAGCTCATGAAGTCGACGCACAGGAGGCCGAGGTCGGGGTCGAGCTCGAGGGCGAGGAAGCATACGTCCGCGATCTCGTCGACGTGCTCCACGAGCGTCTCGGTCGCCGCCGCGAAGTCGGCGAGGTCGGCGGGGTGCCGTGACGCGCGCAGGTCGGGGTGGGCCGCGAGGATGGCGTTCCGGGCCGAGAGGGGGACGATCTCTGGGCGCCGCGGCCCCCCGAACCCGGTCACGATCAAACCGCTGAGCGGCTCGGGCGGATGGGTGAACGGCACCGTTACGAAGGCCGACCGCACGCCTCCCGCGCCGAGGTACCGCCAGAGCGGCGCACCCGCGCGGCTGGCAGCATTCTCGAGCCGGCCGCCGCCTCCTCGGTTGGGATTCGCCGTGAAGGCGAAGATCCCGTGGCCGGCCGGATTGAGCCCTGTGAGGAACGACGACCACGCCGTCGGCGTGAAGGCCGGAATCGTCGATCTGAGCGCTCCGAACGTTCCCTCGCGCGAGAGCCTGGCGAGCGTCGGAAGCCTTCCCTGCGCGAGCAACCTGCGGACGAGGTCGTAGTCGGCCCCGTCGAGGCCGAGACAGAGGACCCGCATCGGTTCCGATACCCTATTCGCGCGCGGGGTGTAGCGCAGCCTGGTAGCGCGCGCCGTTCGGGTCGGCGAGGTCCCCGGTTCGAATCCGGGCACCCCGATGCGCGCGAGGGGCGCTCGTTGCGGGCGCCCCTCGCGGTGTCGCGTCCCTGTCGCCGGCCGCTAGTCCGTGCGCCTCAGGACCCAGAGGCCGGTGTTCATGTCGCTCGCGTAGACGAGGCCGCTCGCCTCGTCCACGAAGACACCCCAGACCTGCGGGGTCTGGGAGAGCGTGCCGCGCTGCGACGGCTTCACCGGGTTCTGCCCGGCCGGCGGGACGAAGAACGCAACCTCCTGCGGATTCGTCGGGTCGCTCGCGTCGACCACCCGCACGCCGTCCGAGTACCAGGAGATGTACACGTCCGTTCCCATGAGCATCGGGTTGTGGATCGTGTAGTCGCCCGAGCCGAGGGGGAGAGCCCCGCTCGAGTTGGGCGTCCGGTACTCGCCGATCTGCACAGGGGCGGCGAGGTCCGAGTAGTCCCAGATGCGCAGGTAGCCGTAGCCGGGCTCGATGCCGGGGCCGCAGTGCTTGCCGAAGTCCTCGTCGGCCGAGAAGAGCAGCTCCCGCGCGTCGTCGTACATCGAGGAGTGGGCGTCGCCGTCCTCGTCCGTCCCGTAGACCGTGTGCCCTCTGAGCACGGGGTTGGCCGGGTCCGTCACGTCCAGCGCGACGAACCCGCTGTCCCAGTAGGCGACAAAGGCCAGCTTGCCGTCCGCGGAGGGCTCGACGCTGTGGCCGAAGACGGGGTCGGGATCGCACCCCTGCCCCGGGTTCAGCGGGCCGCCGGCGTCGTGGATGACGCCCCAGTCGGACACGGCCACGGGAGCGGCGGGGTTCGTCGCGTCGATCAGGCGGAAGTCGCCGCGGCCCTGGAGGTCGCGGAAGCCGCTCGGCGAACCCTCCTCCTCGACCTCGCTCGCGGGGACGGACGCGTAGACGAACGTCCTGCCGAGGTCGTCCCGGTGGTTGAACTCGAGCTCGTGGAGGCCCCGTGTACAGCACCCCGTGCTCAGGAAGCTGAGCTCGGCCGGATTCTCCGGATCGGTGACGTCGAAGAGCATGAGCCCGCGCGGGAAGCTCGAGTCGAGCCGGGAGCCGCCGCACACCTGGAGCCCGACGGCCGCGATGTCGCGGCCGGCGAGCGGGCCGTACCTCGCCGTGAAGACGGTGACGTCCTCGGCCGACGTGCCGGTCGGGTTCACCAGTCGCGAGACCATGACGGGATCCGACGGGTCGGTGGCGTCGACCACGGCGATGCCGTTGTTGGGTGGGGAGGGGCAGAAACGGGTCTTCGAGCCGTTGGTCCAATCGCTGAAGCCCCAGTGGCCGACGTAGGCGAAGCCCTCGTGGAACCAGACGTCGGCGTTGAAGCCGCGGCCTCCGAGGTTGTTCTGGCCCACGACCTCCATGTTCTTCACTCGGGCGGCCTTCTTCCCGCCCGTGTACGTCTTGTTGGACTGCTGCAGGAAGTGCAGCTCGTCCTTGAGCAGCTCGTCGTCGTTCGACGGCGCCGTGGCTGCCGTCGTCGCGAAGACGAGCACGGCCGCGAGAAGCGCGGTCCCGATGCCGATTCTGCGCATGTTTCCCCTTTCCCGTTCCTCGGACGAGGCGATTCTGAGCCAGTTCGGCCACGGGCGCAAGAGCGGCGCGGGCCGGGAATCGTGGGACGGTTAGGCCCGGCCGGCCAGCCGCCCGTGGACGATCGCCGTGCAGGCGTTCTCGACGTAGTCGAGCCCGGCGTCCTCCGCGATCCGGCGGGCCTCCGGCGAGACGACGCCGAGCTGGAGCCAGAGCGCACCGGCTCCGGCCGCCACGGCCTCCTCGGCCACGCCGGGGCAGAACTCCGAGCGGCGGAAGACGTCCACGAGGTCGATCGGCTCCCCGATCTCGCCCAGGGCGGCCACCCGGCGCACGCCGTGGATCTCAGCCGACCCCACCGGGCGCACCGGGATGACGCGGTAGCCCTGGTCGAGGAGGTAGCGCATGACCGAGTTGCTCGGGCGCTCGGGGCGCGGGGAGGCGCCGACGAGGGCGATCGTCCGGGCCCCGGCCATGATCTCGAGGGCTGTGCGTGCCATGCCGCAAGGCTATCCTTCCGCTCATGGCCGACCGTCTGCGGGTGGCATGCGTGCAGATCAACTCGTCGGGGTCGAAGGCCGACAACCTCGAGCGGATGGAGGCCCTGGTCGCGCGCGCCGCCTCGACGGGCGCCGACGTCGTCCTCCTCCCCGAGAAGTGGAACGGGCTCGGGAGCCACGAGATCCTGCGCGAGGTCGCCGAGCCGCTCGACGGCGGCGAGACCGTGGACGCCATGAGCGGCTGGGCGCGGACGCACGGGATCACGCTCGTGGGCGGCTCGATCGCCGAGCGCCGCGAGGGTCGCGAGAAGCTCTCGAACACCTGCGTCGTCTTCGACGGCGGCGGCGAGATCGTCGCCGTCTACCGCAAGATCCACATGTTCGACGTCGAGGTCGGCGGCCACGTCTACCGCGAGTCGGAGGGCGAGGAGCCCGGCGAGGGCCCCGTCGTCTGCGCCGCGGAGGGCTGGGCGCTCGGGCTCACGGTGTGCTACGACCTGCGCTTCCCCGAGCTGTACCGCATCCTCGCGGTCGAGGGCGCCGAGCTCGTCACCGTCCCCGCCGCCTTCACGCTCTACACGGGCAAGGACCACTGGGAGCTCCTCCTCCGGGCGCGCGCGGTCGAGAACCAGTGCTATGTCGCCGCTGCGAACCAGTGGGGCGTCCACGCCGAGGGCAAGGCCTCGTACGGGCGCACGATGATCGTGGACCCGTGGGGCGTCGTGCTCGCGCAGGCCGCGGACGAGGACGCCGTCGTCTCGGCCGAGCTCGACCGCGCCCACATGGAGCGGGTTCGCCGTGCGCTGCCCTCGCTCGCCAACCGCCAGCCCGCCGCGTACGCGTGGCCGGCGGAGGTGTAGGCGCGCGACGCGGCGTCGAGGCGGTCCTCTTCGACGTCGACTTCACGCTCGTCAAGCCGGGCCCGCTGCTCGGGCCGGACGGCTACCGGGCGGCGGGCGAGCGCCACGGGCTGACCCTGGACCCCGGGCGGTACGCCGCGGCGCGGGTCGCCGCGGTCGAGGACCTGCGCCACCATCCCGAGCTCGAGCACGACGAGGAGATCTGGGTTCGCTTCACCGAGGACATCGTCCGCGGCATGGGCGGCGAGGGGTCCCGGATCCGCGAGGTCGCCGAGGCGATCACCGAGGGCTGGCTCCACTCCGAGAACTTCGAGCTCTACGAGGACACGCTGCCCGTCCTCGACCACCTGCGCGCGCGCGGCGTGTCGATCGGCCTCGTCTCGAACACGAGCCGCGATCTCGACGCGTTCGTCGGCCACTTCGAGCTCGACGTGGACGCCTGGATCTCGTCGCGCGTCCACGGCAAGGTGAAGCCCAGCCCGACGATCTTCCGCGCGGCGCTCGAGCTGCTCGGCGTCGAGCCGGGCGCGGCGGCCATGGTCGGCGACTCGCCGCTCGACGACATCGAGGGCGCGCGGGCACTCGGCATGCAGGCGTTCCTGATCGACCGGGAGGGCCGCTTCCCGGAGCGAGCCGATGCCCTGCCGACGCTCCTGGCGCTCCCGGCCCTGCTCGGCCTCGGCGATGCCGCGTAGGCGCCTGCTCGAGGCGGTCGCGCCCGAGGCGCCGCCCACGCCGGCCACCGGCCAGGGGCGGCTCGTCTGGATCCTCGGGCTCGGGGCCTTCGGGCTCGCGTGGTCGATCACGACGGTCGCCGCCTACCTGCCGCCGGTCCTCGGGAAGTTCACGGACTCGAGCACGCTGATCGGCCTCGTGCTCGCGGCCGAGGGCCTCTTCGCGTTCTTCGTCCCGCTGCTCGTCGGGCCGATGAGCGACGCGACGCAGGCGTCGTTCGGCCGGCGGCGGCCGTACATGGCCCTCGCGCTCGTCCCCATGGCGGTCGCGCTTGCGAGCGTCGCGTTCATGTCGAGCTTTCACGCGACCGCCCTCGCCCTCTTCGCCTTCTTCTTCGCGTACTACGTCTACGAGCCGCCGTACCGCGGCCTCTACCCTGACCTGCTCGAGGACCGACTCTTCGGGCGGGCACAGGGCGTCCAGCACGTCTTCCGCGGCGCCGCGCTGGGGGGAGCGCTCGTGGGCGGCGGCTTCCTGCTGGCCGTGTGGGAGCCGGCGCCGTTCGTGCTGGCCGCGGGGGTCGTGCTGGCCGCCTGTGGCGCCGTGATCGTCCTCGTAGAGGAAGGCCCGGCGGCGCGGCGGCAGTCCGAGCGCCTGCGGACGGTGCTCACCGCGCCCTGGCGCGTCGTCCGCCGCGAGCGCAACGTGCGGCGCTTCCTGATCGCCAACACCGCGTGGGAGGCCACGTTCGCCGGCATGCGGACGTTCGTCGTCCTCTACGTCATCGACGGGCTCGGCCAGCCGCTCTACGTCTCGTCGGTGGTGCTCGCCGTCGTGGCGGCCGGCTACGTCACTGCGGCCGTGCTCTCCGGCCTCTTCGC
The DNA here is from genome assembly GCA_050697795.1 of Gaiellaceae bacterium. Taxonomy (GTDB): domain Bacteria; phylum Actinomycetota; class Thermoleophilia; order Gaiellales; family Gaiellaceae; genus JAIBJN01. The sequence continues at coordinate 2,485 of JBOHAK010000041.1, read as the reverse complement.
CGAGCGCTTCGGCCTCGGCAACGTCATCCTCGGAGCGTCGTGGGTGTACGGCCTCGGCCTCCTCACGGCTGGGTTCGCGCAGTCCTGGCACTGGTGGTACTACGGCCTCATCGCTCCGGTCGCGGTCGCCGGAGGCACGGTGATGACGCTCTCGTGGGGCCTGCTCTTCAAGCTGATGCCGGATGGCGACCGCGGGACGGTCACGGGGCTTGCGACGACGACGAAGGGCATCGGGCTCGTCGTCGGGCCGCTGGCCGCCGGGGCCGCGATCGACCTCTTCGGCCCGGTGCTGGAGTCGACGGACGGCTACGGCGCGCTGTGGCCCACCGTGGCGATACCCGTGCTGGCGGTCATCCCCATCGTCGCGCTCCTCGCCGACGCGGAGCGGGAACGGGCGGGTCCGCTACAGGCAGGGTGAGCGGCCGGGCTCCAGCAGGCCGAAACCCCAGACCTCGTCCTCGTAGACGTAGAACGCGCTCGTCGCAGACGGCCCGTCCCGGACGAGGGCCAGGTAGTCGCCGCAGTCCTCCTGGGCGAGCTCGCCGTAGGTCTCCCCGATCTCGCCGGCGGGGGCGCCGAGCTCGAGCCCCTCCGGCGTCGACCAGCCCTGCGGCCGCCAGACCGTGAACGCGTGGACGACGTGGCCGTCGGCGAAGACGACGCCCGCTCCCTGCGGCTGGAAGGGGCGCTCGTTGAAGTACCACGTGCGCTCCGGGCACCCGGCGCAGACCCCGTGCCGCTCCCCCCAGGTGGCGAGGACCTCGTCCGGGGCGAGCCCGAGGCGCATCCCCGCGAGGCTCTCGCCGGGCGTGAACAGCCCGCCGGTCGGCGGCTCCGCCGCGGCCGGGACGACCAGCAGCAGCGCGGCCGCGCCGATTATCGCCGTGACCGTGACGATCGCGCGACGGAGGAGCGCGCCCCCGGTTCCAAGTAACAGTCTGTTACTTGGCACGGGGCAGTGGCTACCGGGAGCGCGCGAGGAGCGCCGGCGCCCACGCCGCGATGGGCGAGACGTCGCCGTCGCGGCCGTTCAGGCTGCGCCACCCGAGCGCGTGCTCGGCCTGCATCATCTTGTGGATCTGCGTCGTGCCCTCGTAGATGATGGGCGCGCGGGCGTTGCGGAAGTACCGCTCGATGCCGTACTCGGCTGAGTAGCCGTACGCGCCGTGCACCTGGATGGCGAGGTTCGCCGCCTTGAAGGCCGACTCGGTCGCGTGCCACTTCGCGAGGCTCGTCTCGCGGGTGTTGCGGACGCCGCGGTCCTTGAGCCAGGCGGCCTGCATGACGAGGAGCTTGGACGTCTCGTAGTCGAGCACCATCTGGGCGATCATGTCCTGGACGAACTGGTTCTTGCCGATCGGCTTCCCGAACGTCTCCCGCTCGCGCGCGTACTCGACGGAGCGCTCGAGGCAGGCCCGGATGACGCCGCACGCGCCGGCCGCCACCGTGAAGCGGCCCTGGTCGAGCCCGTACATGGCGATCTCGAAGCCCTGCCCCTCCTCGCCGACGAGGTTCTCGGCGGGAATCTCGACGTTCTCGAAGAAGAGCTCGCCCGTCGAGCCCGCCCAGATCCCGAGCTTGTGCTCCGTCTCCTGCGCGGAGACGCCGGGCCACGACGTCTCGACGACGAACGCCGAGATGCCCTTGTGCTTCGCCTCCGGGTCCGTCTTCGCGAAGACGAGTGCGTGGTCGGCGACCGCGGCGTACGAGATCCAGTTCTTCTGGCCGTTCAGGACGTAGCCGTCGCCGTCGCGGCGCGCGGTCGTGCGCATCGCCGCGACGTCCGAGCCCGCCGCCGGCTCCGTGAGCCCGAAGCACGCGATCTTCTCGCCGCGTGCCTGCGGCGCCAGGTAGCGCTCCTTCTGCTCGTCGCTCGCGTAGCGGAGGAGGCTGAGCGAGTTGAGCCCGACGTGGACGGAGATCAGCGTCCGGAACGCAGCCTCGCCGCGCTCGATCTCCTCGCACGCCAGCGCCTCGGAGACAAAGTCGAGCCCGGCGCCGCCGTACTCCTCGGGGACCACGATCCCGAGCAGGCCCAGCTCGGTCATGCCCTCGATGATCCCCAGGTCGAGGTGGTGGTTGATGTCGTTCTCGATCGCGTTCGGGAGCACGCGGTCGTCCACGAACTCGCGGACCGTGTTCTGGATCAGGCGCTGCTCGTCGGTGAGCTCGAAGTCCATCGAGGCTGAGTCTACGTTCCGCGTTTGTCCGCGGCGGGCCGTCGAAGGTACGATTGACTGACTAGTCAATCAACGGCACCATTCGGCTAGGACAAGCGCTATGGCGATCATGGAGCAGACGACCACCGGCGGGGTCTCGTTCGAGCTGACGAGCGAGCAGCGAGACCTTCGCGACCTGGCCCACGAGTTCGCGGAGAAGGAGATCCGGCCGAAGGCAGCCGAGTACGACGAGCATTCGACCCACCCCGCGGACGTGATCGCGAAGGCGCACGAGCTCGGGCTCATGAACCCACACATCCCGGAGG
>JBOHAK010000040.1:0-3550 GCA_050697795.1 Gaiellaceae bacterium | reverse complement strand
ATCCTCGCCTCGCAGATTGCGGCGGCCGACATCCTCTTCGGCGGCCGCTACGAGTTCGGGGCGCTCCGTGGTCACGGGTGGATCCCGCTCAAGGCCGGCGTCCCGATCGCCGAGACCCGCGACCGCTACGAGGAGTCGCTCGACATCCTCTTCACCGCGCTGGAGCAGGAGCGCTTCTCCTACGACGGCAGCTTCTTCAAGATCGACGACTCCCACATCGTGCCACGGCCCGACGGCCGCTTCCGCGTCTTCCTCGGCGGGACGAGCGACCGCACGTACGAGCTCGCCGCCGAGCGCGGGTGGGCGGTCGTCGTGCCGCCGCTTCTGCCCTACGCCGCGTTGAAGGACCAGCTCGATCTCTACCGGACGAAGTGCGCCGAGCACGGCACCGAGCCGGACATCGTCTGGATCCACGCGTGCTACCTGGACGAGGACCGCGACACGGCCAGGCGCGAGGCCGAGCAGGGGATGAAGCAGTTCCTCGCCGGAAACGCCTCCCCGCTCACCGAGGGCGACGAGCTCCCACCACCGGCGGAGCTCGAGGCCGCGGGCTACGGCTTCTACGCCGCCGGCATCCTCGAGAAGCTGGCGGAGACGCCGTACGAGGAGATGATCGAGGGCGACGTCGTCTGGGTGGGAACGCCCGAGGACGTGATCGAGCGCATCGAGGCGGTGCGGGACGTCTGCGAGGGCCTGACGGAGATCTCGATCACCGTCAACGCGGGCGGCTTCGAGCACTGGCAGGCGATCAAGGCACAGGAGATCTTCGCCGCCCGGGTGATGCCGCATTTCGGCGAGAGCGCCGACGTCGAGGCCGGAGACCCCGCCTACGCCTGAGGCTTCGAGCGTGACGGCAGCCGACCCCCTCTTCGCCGTCTGCGAGTTCACGACCCTCCCGGCGAGCTTCGAGGAGGACCTCGGCGCGTACGCGGACGCCGGCGCGGACGGCATCGGCATCTGCGAGATCAAGCTCGCCGAGGGCCGGGAGGCCGAGCAGCTCGCCTCGTTGCGGGCGAGCGGGCTCACGGCCACGAGCTGCGTGCCGGCCGTCCCGTCGATCCTGCCGCTTCCGCACCTGCCGGGGCCCGAGGCGCCGGGGGAGCGGGTGGAGGCGCTGCGCGCGGGCATCCGCCGCCTCGCTCCGTTCGGGCCGAGCGCCGTCGTCTGCCTGACCGGCCCGGCGGGCACCTTCGACGAGCCGGAGGCGCGGCGGGTCGTCGTCGAGGGGCTGCGTGCGGTCGCCGAGGAGGCCGGGCGCGTCGGGCTTCCCGTCGGCCTCGAGCCGATGAGCGCCGCCTACCGCGGCGACTGGACGACGATCACCACGCTCGGCGAGGCGGTCGAGCTCTGCGACGAGGTCGGTGCCTCCAACGTCGGCATCACGTTCGACACGTGGCACCTGTGGGACACGCCCGGCCTGCTCGCCGAGATCGAGCAGCACGCCGACCGCATCGTCGCCGTGCACGTGAACGACTGGCGCGGGGAGACGCGCGGCTGGTGCGACCGTGTCCTGCCAGGAGACGGCGTCGCCGACCTGCCGGCGATCCTCCGGGCGCTCCACGACGCGGGCTGGCGGGGCGCCTACGAGCTCGAGGTCTTCTCCGACGACGGGACCTTCGGGTCGGCGTACCCCGACTCGCTCTGGCCGGAGGATGCGGGCGAGCTCGTCCGGCGCGGACGGGAGGCCTTCCGGCGCCAGTGGGACCGCGCCGCCGTGGAGACGAAGGCATGAGCGAGCGCGTCTGCGTCGTCGGCGGAGGTGTCATCGGGAGCCTCTACGCGGCCCACCTCGCCTCGGTCGCCGAGGTCTGGGTCCTGACCCGGCGGGCCGAGCACGCACGAGCGCTCGAGGAGGAGGGGCTGCGGGTCTCGGGGAAGCACGACTTCACGGCGAGCCTCAGGGCGACCGCCGACCCTGCCGAGCTCCCCGAGCTCGACCTGGCGATCCTGGCGACGAAGGCGACGCAGCTCGACGCGGCGGCGGCCGCGCTCGCCGGGCGGGTTCCCCGAGCGACGGTGATGACGATCCAGAACGGCCTCGGCGCCGAGGAGATCGTGCGTCGCCACGGCGGCTGGAAGATCGTCTCCGCCGTGACCTTCATGAGCGGCGACCGCCACGGGGACACCCACGTCGAGTACGAGCTCGACACCGCCACGTGGATGGGCCCGTACGCGAGGACGGACACGTCCTACGAGCGCGTCCGCGAGGTGGAGCAGCTCCTCCGCGACGCGGGCCTCGAGGCGCAGGCGTTCCCCGACCTCCTGCCGGCGCAGTGGTCGAAGCTCATCTTCAACGCGACGGTGAACACGGTCTCCGCGCTCACCCAGCTCGGGCATGTGGAGCTCTTCGCCCGTGAGGCGGAGCCCACCGACCTCGGGCACCTCGTGCACGAGCTGATGGACGAGGGCAGGCGCGCGGCCGACGCGGCGGGCGTCGAGCTGCACGAGGATCCCTGGGAGATGAACGTCCTCGCGGTGCGCCGGGGGGAGACGCAGGCGAGCGATTATGCGCACGTGCCCTCGATGCTCGAGGACGTGCGTGCGGCGCGGCAGACGGAGGTGGACTTCATCACGGGCGCGCTGGTCCGCGAGGCGGAGCGGCTCGGCGTCCCGGTCCCCCTGCACACGACGATGTACCGCCTCGTGAAGGGAAGGGAAGCGTCGTTTCCGGGAGCAGGCCAGGCCCCGGCGGCGGAGCCGGGTCAAAGGCAAACGGTCGAGAGGAGTTCGGCATGAGAGGGATGAGGAGATGGAGCCTGCTGCTTGCTCTCCTGTTGGCGTTCGGGCTCGCGGTGGCGGCCTGCGGCGGCGACGACGAGGAGGGCGACGACGGCGGCGACGCGGCGACCGACACCGGCGGTGGCGGTGACGCGGCGACGGACGAGCCGATCGTCATCGGAGCGGCGGTCGACCTGACCGGCCAGATGGCGCCCTTCGACGGGCCCGCGGTCACCGCCGCGGAGATCCAGGTCGGCAAGATCAACGAGGCGGGCGGGGTGAACGGCCGCCAGCTCGAGCTGCGGGTCGTCGACCACCAGCTCGACCCCGAGCGGACGAAGTCCGCGGCAATCGAGCTCATCGACGGCGGCGCCGACGTGCTGCTCGTGACCTGCGACGTCGACTACGCCACGCCGGCGGTGCAGGAGGCGATCACTCGCGGCGTCCTTGCAGTCGCGCCGTGCATCGGCACGGACCAGATGGGGCCGGAGCGCTTCGGCGACCAGGGCAAGCTGGCCTTCTCGCTCGGGAACGTCGCCCAGGACGAGGGTGCCGCGATGGCCGAGTACGCCATGGAGCAGGGCTGGGAGCGCGCCGCCACGGTGACGGACAACGTCATCGTCTACTTCCAGGACGTCGTGAAGGCGTTCGCGGCCCGGTACACGGAGCTCGGTGGCGAGATCGTCGTGGAGGAATCCTGGACACAGGGCGACGGCACGATCCAGAACGTCGTCAGCGCGCTCGACAACGCGAACGTGGACGTGATCGCCACCTCGACGGCCTTCGACGACATGCCCGCGATGGTGGGCGGCCTCCGCAGCCTCGGCAACGA
>JBOHAK010000039.1:0-3353 GCA_050697795.1 Gaiellaceae bacterium | reverse complement strand
GCGGCGGCGGCCTCGGCCTCCTCGTGGACGTCCTCCCCGAGGAGCGTCGTGTTGGCGTGGAACCCGCGCTCGTCGAGGCCGCGCAGGATCGCGACGCACTCGTCGAGCGTCTCCCCGGCGACGAAGCGCGAGGCGCCGAGGCGCATGCCATAGCGGTCTGCGAAGCGGCGGAACGGCCGGCTGTCCGACGAGGCGAGGATCGCCTTGCGCAGGCCGGAGTCGACCGCCTCGGTGAGGCGTCCGTTCAGCGCGGCAGGTCCCCGAGGGCGAGTAGCGTCTCGCGCGCCGCGGCGACGCCGAGCGGGATGTAGCGCGCCAGCAGGCGCTCGTTGGGCGAGTGGATGTTCGCCCCGGGGAGCGCGAAGCCCGTGAGGACGGTCGGGATCCCCTTGTCCGCGAGCGCGGGGACGAGGGGGATCGTGCCGCCCGTGCGCAGGAGGAGCGGCCGCCGGCCGAGCACGCGCTCGAAGGCGTCCTGGGCGATGCGCACCGCCGGCGCGTCGGGCGGGATGAGCCCGGCCGGGGCTGATGACCGGCGGACGACCTCGAGCTCGGCGCCCTCCGGGGCGGCGCCGCGGAGCAAGCGCTCGAAGGCCGCGGCGATCTCCTCGACGTCCTGCCCCGGAGCCAGCCGGATGGAGATGTTCGCCTGGGCCGAGACGGGGAGCACCGTTTTCTGCAGCACGGGCTCGCCGCCCAGGAAGCCGTTCACGTCGACGGCGGGACCGCTGAAGGTGCGTGCGTAGAGCTCGTCGGCGGCGCGCCCGTCCATGGGCTTCGCCCCGGCGGCGGCGAGGACGGCGCCGCCGGAGTCGAGCTCCTCCCAGGAGGCGATCTCCTCGGCGGTGGGCGGGATCACGCCGGCGCGTAGCTCCTCCGGGAGCGCGACGACGGCCTCCAACGTCTGCATGAGCGCGTGGACGCCGTTCAGCGCGGCGCCTCCGAACATGCCCGAGTGGAGGTCGGCCACGCCGCTTCGCAGCGTCACGTGGAAGTAGACCAGGCCCCGCACGCCCAGGTCGAAGGAGGGCACGTCCTCACGCGGCATGCCGCTGTCGAAGATGAGGCAGGCGTCGGCGCCGCGCTCGTCGGTGGCGAGGAAGTCGACGATCGAGTGCCCGCCGACCTCCTCCTCCCCGTCGAACGTCACGCGGACGTTCACCGGGAGCTCGCCTTCCTCCGCGAGCAGCCGGGCGGCCTTCAGGAGCAGGTAGGCGTTGCCCTTGTCGTCCACGGCCCCGCGCGCGTAGAGGTGGCCGTCGCGGATCTCAGGCCCGAAGGGGTCGGAGTCCCAGAGGTCGAGCGGGGCTGGCGGCTGGACGTCGAAGTGGCCGTAGAGGAGGACGGTCGGCGCGCCGGCGGCTCCGGACGACGCCGGAATCTCCCCGACGGCCAGCGGATGCGTGTCGGTGGGCACGAGCTCGCACTCGCCGCCGGCCGCACGGACGAACGCGCAGACCCACTCCCCGGCCCGCCGCACGTCGTCGGCGTGCGCAGGGTCGGCGCTGACGCTCGGGATGCGGAGCCAGTCGAAGAGCTCGTCGAGCCAGGCGGGGTCGAGGCGCTCGTTCATCCGACCCGGGAGTGTACGGATCCGGTAACGCATGGAGGTTCCCCGAGACCCGCTTCCCCTGTTTTCTCTCCACCCTCGCGGGTACGTGTCACGAGTCTCACGCAAGGGGGTGAGCTAATGGCGACTGTCACAAGAGAGAAGACGAGGGACGAGCTCTACAGGGAGGCGAAGAGGCTCGGCATCAAGGGCCGCTCGCGCATGACGAAGGGCCTCCTCAAGGCTGCCATCAGCCGGCACTCCGGCCGGTAGCGGCCAAAGACGAACGGCGAAGGGCGGGCCCGAGCGGCCCGCTCTTCTCTGTCCCTGCTACGCGACGTCGCGGAGCTTCTGCGACTCGGCCAGCGCCTGCAGCTTCTTCAGGCACTGGTTCTCGATCTGACGCACGCGCTCGCGCGTGACGTTGAACGTCCGCCCGACCTCATCGAGAGTACGCGGATGCTGGCCGTCGAGGCCGTAGCGCATCTCGAGGACGCGCCGCTCGCGCAGCGAGAGCGTCTCGAGGATCCGCCGGAGCGTCTCCTTGCGGAGCGTCGTCTCGGCCATCTCGTCGGGCGCGGGCGCGGATTCGTCGGCGAGGAAGTGCCCGAACTCCGACTCCTCCTCGTCCCCGACCGGCTTCTCGAGCGAGATCGGCACCTGGGCGCTCCGCCGGATGTGCTCGATCTCGTCCGGGTGGATCTCGAGCTCGCGGGCGATCTCCTCGATCGTCGGCTCGCGTCCCATCTCGCTCAGGAGCTTGCGCTCGATGCGTCCGATCTTGTTGAGCTTCTCGACGACGTGCACCGGAATGCGGATCGTGCGCGCCTTGTCCGCCAGCGCGCGGGCGATCGCCTGGCGGATCCACCAGGTGGCATAGGTCGAGAACTTGAAGCCCTTGCGGTAGTCGAACTTTTCCGCGGCGCGCACCAGGCCGAGCGTGCCCTCCTGGATCAGGTCGAGGAAGGGCAGGCCCTGGTTGCGGTAGTTCTTGGCGATCGAGACGACCAGACGGAGGTTCGACTCGACCATCTTCTGCTTGGCGTCGAGGTCGCCGCGCTCGATGCGCTTGGCGAGGTCGACCTCCTCCTGCGCGGTCAGCAGGCGCACCTTGCCGATGTCCTTCAGGAACAGCTGAAGGGAGTCGGTCGTCATGTCCGGCTTGAGGTCGATCGTCGCCTTCTTGCGCCGGCTGCGGCGGTCGACGGCCCGCTCCACCTCAGGCGCGGAGTGGGTCGGATCGTCCTCGACGAGCTCGATCTCGGACTTCTCGAAGTAGCCGTGGAGCTCCTCGATGTCGCCCTCGTCGAGTTCGACCTCGGCGAGTGCGGTAGCGACCTCGGCATAGGTCAGCACACCGGTCGCCTGGCCCTTGACGACGAGGAGCTTTACCTCCTCAAGCTCTTGCAGATCGGCTACAGACATCCTTTTCCTTGCGGCGCGCAGGGCCCAGCGCGAGGGCGCCGGGCCCATTCAAACCATCGATGTACACAGTAACGCTACAGATAGTGAAGTCAAGCGGCCTGAAGCGGAATTTCCGCTGACTAGCCAGTCAACCAGTTGATTCCCATCCCGACTGTATCGGCTGCGGTTATGGGTCCCATGTACCCAGAACGTGCAGGACTAGAATCCCTGGCCATGACGGACGACGACGGAGTGCTTGGAAACCTGCCCCACTCGCGGCCAGGAAAGCGGAGCGAGAAGAGAGATCCGGGGGGTAGGCCCTCCAACGCGGCGCGCAAGGCGGCGGCCAGGGCGGAGGCCGGCGGTAAGGCCGCGGCGAACGCGCCGCGGGCCTCGAAGC
>JBOHAK010000038.1:0-2616 GCA_050697795.1 Gaiellaceae bacterium | reverse complement strand
CCGATAGAGGCGGGGATGCGCAGGGGTCTCGTCACCACGTTCGCCTGCCTGCTCGCGCTCGGGCTCGCCGCGCCGGCGGGGGCGGCGTCCTGGGCGCAGCCCCAGATCCGCGTCGTAGTGGCGCACGGCCTCATGGGCCCGTCCGTCGCCGCCTTCCGGCCGGACCGGCCGCTGACCCGCCGCCAGCTCGGCCAGGCACTCGCCGCCTACACGGGTGAGGCACAGGTCGTCGTCGACCCGGAGCGCCCCGTCCTCATGTGGGAGCTCCAGCGCGCCCTGGTGCGCGCCGCCGGCCTGCACCGGTCGGCCGCGCTCGTCCGCGCCAGAGCCCGCGCCGCCGGCCTCCAGCCGAAGACGTACTTCGGCGCCGAGGTCGTCGCGCGGCTGCTCCGCCTCCGCTACAACCATCCCGCCGCGAGGGACTTCCGCGAGCTCCGCCCCGGAGACGTCGCGACACGGGCGGAGGCCGCGTACTCCTTCGCGGGCCTGCTCGGGACGAGCGACTGGACGAAGCGGTCCGTCGCCGCCACGGCGGACGGCCTCGTCCTCCCGGCCTTCACGGAGTGGCAGCGCCGCGTGCTGCGCCGCGCCGTGTCCTTCGTCGGCTACCCGTACGTCTGGGGCGGCACCTCGGAGTCGTGGCAGACGCTGTTCGGCGTCACGTCGCGCGGGGGGTTCGACTGCTCGGGCTTCGTCTGGCGCGTGTACAAGACCCGGCCGTTCACGGGGGGGCCGCGCCTGCAGACCGTGCTGCAGGGGCGCACCACCTACCAGATGAGCGGCGAGTTCCCGCGCGCGGCCCGCATCCGCCGCGCAGGGCTCCGGCCCGGCGACCTCGTCTTCTTCGGGACACGCGGCCCGAGCTCGAGACCGTCCGAGGTGACGCACATGGGGATCTACGCCGGCAACGGCTGGTTCGTCCACTCGTCGAGCCAGGGGACGACGATGACCACCCTCTCGGGCTGGTACGCGGACCGCTTCGCCTGGGGCCGCCGGCCGCTGCGCGAGGCCGGCCTCACTTAGTAGGAGGGCTTGACGAAATGCGGTCTGTGCCGCCGGGCGACGAGCAACATCCCGCCAAACCCTCCTAGCCCTTCGCACAGCCTTTAGGGGGATGGAGCAGGCTTTTCTCTAAATCCCTCGTACGGGGGATGAGAACCGGGGGGCCCGAACGGATACTTCTGGTCGTCCAGGCATCGACACGGGAGAGAACAAAGATGCTGCATTGGAAGGCAAAGCTCGCGTATCTGCTCGTTGCGGCCGCCGTCCTCGCCTCCTTCCTCGGCGAGGCCGAGGGCTGGCACTGGTAAGCAGCCAAGCGTGAAGCTCCGTCCGATCCGCTCGTCCGAGAGCGCGTCGGGACAGGTGGAGAGGCCGGGTACCCTCGCGTCGCGCGAGACCGCCCGGCTTCTACCGCTTCTCGCGCCCGTAGCCCTCGCCGCCGGGACGGCCCTCGCGGCCGCCGCGGTCACGTTCGGCTCCTCGACGCCGAGCCTCGCCGTGCTGGGCGGCGTGCTGGCGCTGGCGCTGGCCGCCATCTTCGTGGAGGCCTACCCCGTGCCCATCGAGGGCATCTCCTCCGGCGGCGTGTCGCTCACCGCCGTCTTCATCGTCGGCGCCGCCGTCATCTACGGCTGGGCGCCCGCGGTCATGATCGGTTTCGTCGCCCGCGCGGCCATCGAGCTGCTCCAGCGCCGCCCGGCTATCCGCCTCGTCTACAACAGCAGCGTGTACGCCCTCGGCGGCGCGGCGGCCGGGGCCGCAGTGGCGCTCGTCGGCCACCCCACCGGCGTCTCCCACCTCTTCCTCGACATCCTCGGCGCCGCGGCGGGCTTCTACGGCGTCAACATCCTGCTCACCGCCGGGATCATCTCCCGCTGGTCGGGCGAGCCGTTCTTCCCGCTCCTCAAGCGCTCCATCTACTGGACGGCCGTGCCGTTCTCGATCATGGCGTCGGTCAGCCTCATGCTGGCCGTGCTCTGGGACCGCTCGCCGCTGCTCGCCACGGCGCTCGTCGGCCCGCTCGTCGCCATCGCGCTCTACCAGCGGTCGGTCTACAGCGCGCTCAAGGCCATGCGCCTCGCGCTCACCGACCCGCTCAGCGGCCTCGGCAACCACCGCCACTTCCACGAGCGGCTCCAGCACGACCTGGACAAGGCCCAGGAGGAGGGCTTCGCGTTGACGCTCTGCCTCCTCGACGTGGACAACTTCAAGCAGATCAACGACCGCTTCGGACACCCTGCCGGAGATCGCGTCCTGGCGCAGGTGGCGGCCCGCCTGCGCCAAGGAGGCGAGGCCTTCCGCCTCGGCGGCGACGAGTTCGCCCTCCTCCTCCCCCGCCGGGACGAGCACGAGGGGCTCTCGATCGCGCGCGCGGTGATCGAGCGCGTCGCCGAGACCGAGTGCGAGTTCGGCGGGAGCCTGAGCATGTCCGCCGGCATCGCCACCTATCCGCAACACGGGGTCGAGCGGAGCGAGCTCGTCCGCGTGGCCGACAGCGCGCTCTACCTCGCCAAGGAGCAGGGCAAGAACACGGTGCGCGTCTACCGGCCCGACGTCATCGAGCTGGCCGAGCTGCGCCGGCTCGCCGAGGGCCCCGACCGCGCCGCCCGCCTG
>JBOHAK010000037.1:0-6870 GCA_050697795.1 Gaiellaceae bacterium | reverse complement strand
AGCAGGCGCTTCGGGCGTACGAGCGCCGGCGCATACGGCGCGCGAACGCCGTCGTACGCGCGTCGCGTCAGGCTGGACGTGCCGCCGAAGTGCGCTCCCAGCTCGGCGCGCGAGTGCGCGACGCCGTCATGAAGGCGCTACCCGACCGCCTCGCGATCGCACAGCAGCGGAAGACTGCCGAGTTTGAGCTGTAGCCTCTCAGCCGAGCGGCAAGTGGTCTGGCGAGGGTCCGCCCAACGCCAAGTCCAGTGGGCGGTACTGGGCTCGAACCAGTGACCCCCAGCTTGTCGAGCTGGTGCTCTCCCAACTGAGCTAACCGCCCTGGGACGGGTCAGTCTAGCGCACGAAGTCGCGCCGGTTCAGGTACCGCATAGGGTTCACGAGCTTGCCGCGCTGCCACATCTGGAAGTGCAGGTGGACGCCCGTGCAGGAGCCCGTGCAGCCGGCCTTGCCGATCAGCTGGCCGGCCGTGACGTGGTCGCCCCGCTCGACCAGCGCCCGGTCAAGATGCGCGTACATCGACACGATGCGGCGCTCGTGGCGGATCTTCACGACCAGGCCGAAGCCGGAGTAGCCGTTCAGCCAGCCGACCTTCGTGACGACACCGGACTGGGCGGCGCGGACGCGCGTCTCGTACCAGCCCTCGATGTCGATCCCTTCGTGCATCTTCCCCCAGCGGTAGCCGAACGGAGACCCGAAGGGGCCGTCGAGCGGGACGCGCCAGGTGCGCTCCCGGTGGGAGTCGGCGGGGGACTCGGCGTAGCCGCCCCACGCCGACGTGGCGAGCGCGAGGCAACAAAAAAGGCCCAGTAGCAGGGCCTTGACGGCAAACACGGGGCGGAACCCTAGCAGATGTCCTAGAAGATTTCCGGAGTCCAGGGCGCGCGGCCCGTGCGGAAGAGCGCGTCGGCGCGCTCCACGGCGCCCGGCGTGAGCTCCTCCACCCTGCCCGCACGCGCGAGCTGGCCGACCGTGAACCCGCCCAGGTAGGCGGAGCCGAGCGCGTCGACGTCCAGCCGGAGATCGGCGGGCGCCGTCGTCTTCGAGCCGTCGAGGGAGAAGCGCGCGTCGTTCCACGGGCAGAACGCGTCCCCGACGGCGACCACGACGTCCCCGTCGCCGTCGTACGAGCGCGCGGCGAGCGCGGCGCCCACGTCCACGAGCCGCACCCAGAGGCCGTCGCCGACGCGGAAGCGCAGCCGGTTGGCCTCGGCGACGAGCAGGAGCAGCGGGTGGTCGAGCGGGAGCAGCTCGGCCGTCACGCGCTCCATCCAGTCGACGTCGAGGAGGAAACGCCAGATGGCCGCCGTCGCCGCGGGCGACGCGCCCACCGCCTCCGCGACCTCCGTGACGCCGGTCGAGAGATTGCCCTCGAAGCCGTGGTTGACCCGGTACAGGGCGTAGGCCTCGGGGCGCCCGTCCAGCTCGAGCGCCGTGCACGCCTTCTCGCCCCGCCCGGAGCGGCGCCACTCGGGGTCGGCAAGCAGTCGCGCCTGCCACCAGTCGCGCGTGCGCGAGAGCATGCCCGGGATCTCGCCGGCGACCCGGTCGTAGACGTCCTGCACAGGCTCGAGCGCCTCGTCGAGCGGTACGAGGCGCGCCTGCCCGCTCCACTCGAGCGGCCGGGCGTAGGCGGAGTGCGCGCGATGGATCTCGATGTCACCGGAAAGCGACGCGAGCCCGTAGCCGAACCGTGGATAGATGCCGGCTTCCGAGGCCCAGAGGATCGCGACCGGCTCGCCGCGCTGGTGGACGGCGTCGAGCTGAGTACGCATGAGCTCGCGCAGCACGCCTCTCCTGCGATGGGTGGGGAGGACGCCGACGACCGTCACGCCCGCGACGGGCAGGGGGCCGCCCGGAATCGTGAGGTCGAACCTGAACGCGCCCGCGCCGCCGACGATCGCGTCACCGTCGACGGCGGCCAGCATGTGGCCCTCGGGCAGGACCCGCGTGACGGCCTGCATGTGCTCGGCGGGCGGCGTCCCGGCCGAGCCGAAGTAGTGGGAGATCGGCGCCAGCGCGCGGAGGACCTCGTCGCCCTCGGCGACGCGAACTTCCACCGTCACACCTTCTCCAGCGGCGCGTACTCGAGCATCAGCCGCCGCTCGGCGCCGTCCTGGGCGAAGCGCACGGTGACGGTGCCGTCGCCGCTCATCCCGACGACCACGCCCTCGCCGAGGGTCGAGTGGCGGACGCTGTCGCCGGTCGCGAGGCTCGGCACCGGCCCGCGCGCAGCCAGGGAGGCACGCGGAGCACCGTACCCCGACCACGACGTCGGGCGGAGGCGCTCGCGCTCGATCTCGTCCTCGGGCAGCTCTTCGAGGAAGCGGCTCGGGCTGCGGTAGTCCCGCCCGCCCCAGAGCGAGCGGGAAGCGGCGTGCATGAGCATCAGCCGCTCCTGCGCGCGCGTGAGCCCGACGTAGGCGAGCCGCCGCTCCTCCTCGACGCCCTGCTCCTCGACCGAGCGCGCGTGCGGGAAGACGCCCTCCTCCATGCCGACGAGGAAGACGGCGCGGAACTCGAGCCCCTTGGCGTTGTGGAGCGTCATGAGCGTGACCAGGCTCCGCTCCTCCTCGATCTGATCCTGGTCGGAGAAGAGCGAGATCTGCTGGAGGAACTCGGACAGGCCCGGCTCGGGCGCCGACTCCTGGTACTCGCGCGTCACCCCGACGAGCTCCATGAGGTTCTCCTCGCGCCCCTGCGCCTCGACTGTCCGCTCCGCGCGGAGCGACTCGAGGTAGCCGCTGCGCTCGAGCACGGCCTCCAGCAGCTCCGGCACGGGCCGCTCCAGCGCTCCGGCCATGAGCGACTGCATGAGGGTGTGGAAGCGCTGCACCGCCTTGAGCGGCGCGGCGCCGACGCCGGCCTCGTCGGCGCGGCCGAAGGCCTCGAAGAGCGAGATGCCCTGCGCGTCGGCGAAGGCCTGGATGCGCGCGATCGACGCGTCCCCGATCCCGCGCCGCGGCCGGTTGGCGATGCGGGCGAGGGAGACCCCGTCGAACGGATTGTCGATCACCTGGAGGTAGGCGACGGCGTCCTTCACCTCGGCGCGCTCGTAGAAGCGCGGGCCCCCGATCACCTGGTACGGGATCTCCTGGCGGACGAGCACGTCCTCCAGCACGCGCGACTGGGCGTTGGTGCGGTAGAAGACGCCGATCTCGGCGCCGGCGAGGCCGTGCTCGACGAGACCGGCGATCTCGGCGGCGACGTAGCGCGCCTCCGCGTGCTCGTCCTCCACCTCGATCACCTGCACGGGGTCGCCCTCGCCGAGCTCGCTGAAGAGGTTCTTCGGCTTGCGCTCGCGGTTGTGGGAGATGACGGCGTTGGCTGCGCGGAGGATCGCGTTCGTGGAGCGGTAGTTCGGCTCGAGCGCGATCGTCTGCGCGCCGCCGAAGTCGCGCTCGAACTCGAGGATGTTGCGGATGTCGGCGCCGCGGAAGGCGTAGATCGACTGGTCGGGATCGCCGACCGCGAACACGTTCCCGTGCTTGCCGGCGAGGAGCTGGAGGAGCCGGTACTGCGCGTGGTTCGTGTCCTGGTACTCGTCTACGAGGACGTAGCGGAAGGCCTTCTGCCACTTCTCGCGCGCCTCCGGGAAGCGCTCGAGGATCTCGACGGTCTGCATGATCAGGTCGTCGAAGTCCATCGCGTTCGAGGCGTGCAGCCGCTTCTGGTAGCGGTCGTAGACGGCCGCGACGGTCTGCTCGTAGAACGAGCCGACGCGGTTCGCGTACTCGTCCGGGCCGACGAGCTGGTTCTTCGCGTTCGAGATCTGTGCGTGGATGCCGCGCGGAACGAAGCGCTTCGGGTCCCAGCCCTCCTCCTCGACGATCGCCTTCACGACGCGCACCTGGTCGGCCTGGTCGTAGATGGTGAAGTTGGACTTGTAGGCGAGGCGCGGCGCCTCGCGGCGGAGGATGCGGCCGCAGGCGGCGTGGAAGGTCATCACCCACATGCGGTTGGCGACGTCGCCGAGCACCCCTTCGAGGCGGCTCTTCATCTCCCCGGCGGCCTTGTTGGTGAACGTGAT
The DNA here is from genome assembly GCA_050697795.1 of Gaiellaceae bacterium. GTDB lineage: Bacteria > Actinomycetota > Thermoleophilia > Gaiellales > Gaiellaceae > JAIBJN01. The sequence goes on along the minus strand of JBOHAK010000037.1, from coordinate 2,840 downwards.
CGCCAGGATCTCGTTGGGCTTCACGCCGCAGGCGGCGACGAGGTGCGCGATGCGGTAGGTGAGCACGCGCGTCTTGCCGGAGCCGGCGCCGGCGACGACGAGCACGGGCCCTTCGGTGGCGAGGACGGCCTCGCGCTGGGCGGGGTTCAGCTCGGCCAGGTACTGCTCGGGCGAGATCGCGGTCACGGCTCTCGATCCTAGCGAGCGGCCGGGCACGCCTCGGGGTGCGACGCGGAGGGACGCGGCCCGCGGGAACATGTCGGTGCCAGACCCCGACGTGGCTCGCCGAGCCAGGTCCGGTGCCTGACCCCGGCCATGGCTTCGCGCGACATGCCCGGCCGAGCGCGTTCGGGTCTCGCACGGGCATTGCCACGTCGGACCGGACACGTCAGGTGCCTGGCACGGGCCTCGTCTCTCGCGGACACGGCGGTGCCTGACCCCGGCACGGCGCGGATGGACGCGTCCCGGACGCCTAGAAGAAGAACTGGCGCCAGGCGGTCCACCAGTCCTCGGCGCGTGAGGCGATCGTGCGGCCGTCGAGGATCTCGACGCCTTGGCGGTAGCGGTAGCGGTCGGCGAGGCCCGCGTCGGCGAAGTCGGCCTCGATCTCGCACGGCTTGCCGGGGTCGTAGGGCGGCACGCGGTCGCGCTTCTCGACCGCTTCCCTCGCGGCCGCCTCGATCAGCTCGCGCGCGCGAACCGGCGGCAGGTGCCGGGCGCTGTTCCGGCCCAGGCCCTGCTTGACCGCAACTGTGACCAGCTCGGGGCCGAGGAGCTCGTTCGCCTCTGCGCAGACGACGTCGTCGCCGGTGACGAGCACGACCGGACAGTCCCACGTCCCGCAGAGAGCCGCGTTGATGCCCGTCTCGCCGACCGAGACGCCGTTGAAGCGCAGGTCGTGGTACTCGCGGCCCGAGATCGTGTGGCTCATGACGCCGAGCGGCGACCCCGCCTTCGCGTGCATGGCGACGAGGAGCGCAGCGTCGCAACCCTGCTCGAGCACCTCCGTGTACTCCGTCCACTCGTTCTGGACGACCCATTCGCAATCCGGGTCGAGGAGCTCGGGCACGAGCGAGTTGAACGTCCAGCCCTTGCCCGCGCCGTGGCAGTCCATGACGACGATCTCCGTCGCTCCGGCCGCCTTGGCGCCGCGGACGGCGGCGTTGATCTCCTCCGTGTAGAGCTTCCGCGCCTCCTCGTAGAGCGACTCGCCGCCCTCGACCTGTTCCCACTTGGCGACGCCGGAGACGCCCTCCATGTCGCTGAGCACGAAGACGCGCACGCTCACGCCCCCACCCGCTCGTCGAGCTCCGCCTCGAGCCACGCGGCCGCCTCGCTCAGCGCCTCGGCGTCGGCCGACTTGAGGACGACCTCCACCTGCGGACCCGTGTCGAAGAAGGACGGGTAGCTGCCCACGGTGACCCCGGGATGGCGCCTGGTTGCCTCCTCGAGCACGGTCACGATCTGGCCCTCGCCGGTCTTGTACCGGCGCCGCCAGGCGCCGATCGGCTCGCCGCGGAAGCGCTCCGCGAGCGTCTCGAACATCGCCTCCATCTCGCTCGGCAAGCCCGGCAGGACGTGGACGTTGCCGAGCACGAAGCCCGGCGCTCCGCCGAGCGGGTTCTCGAGCGGAACGGCCCCGCGCGGCAGCTTCGCCCACCGCGCCGCATAGTCGCCCAGGCCGCGCCCGGCGAAGCGGTCGCGCAGCCGCGCCGAGAGCTCCGGCACGTTCTCGCACGGCGCGTCGAAAGCCTCCGCGACCGCCTCGCGCGTGAGGTCGTCCGGCGTGCCGCCGAGCCCGCCGGTGACGATGACGACCGCGGCCCGGTCCATCTCGGCGCGCAGGACGGCGGCGATCTCCTCGACGGAGTCGCGCACGGCGGCGAGCAGGAGCACTTCGAGCCCCAGCTCGCCGAGCCGGCGCGCGAGCCAGGAGGCGTTCGTGTTCTCGACGTCCCCGGAGACGATCTCGTTCCCGACCGTGAGGACGACCGCGGTCGCGGGCCCGCCCGTCATGCGGGCGAGTATAGGGTCGCGTTCGCCACCCGGAGGAGCGGGACGCCGTCGAGCCAGTCCACGACGCTGACGCCGCCCTCGGCCTGGTCGAGGCGGAAGAGGGCGCCGTCCTCGAGGCCGAGCGCCTCGGCCAGCGCCACCCGGAGGACGCCGCCGTGCGCGACGACGGCGACCGCCTGACCCTCGTGGCGTGCGCGGATCTCGGCGAGCGCCGGCAGCACGCGGGCGCGCAGGTCCGCGAGCCCCTCGCCGCCGGGGAAGCGCACGCCGGCGGGCTCGTCCATCCAGGCGCGGAAGAGGTCGGGCCGCTGTGCCTCGATCTCGTCGTAGCGCAGGCCCTCGAGCTCCCCGAAGTCGAGCTCGGCGAGCGCCTCGAGGACGGTCGGCTCGATGCCCTGAGCGGCCGCGATCGGCCGAGCCGTGTCGAGGGCGCGGGCGAGCGGGCTCGTGTAGACGGCGGTGAACGGGTGGTCGGCGAGCGCGCCCGCAAGCGCCTGGGCCTGTCGAAGCCCTTGCGGGGAGAGCCGGACGTCGAGCTGCCCGTAGCAGCGGCCGCGGGCGGACTCCTCCGTCTCTGCGTGGCGGACGAGCACGACGCGCGTCGCCTGCGCCTGGTCTGGGAGCGCCAGCATCAGCGCGTGGCCACCGCCGCGACGAGCGCCAGCGTCGTGGCGAGCTCGACGGCGGCTCCCAGCACGTCGCCGGTGACGCCGCCGAGACGCTGCCGCGCCACGACACCCACGATGAGGACGGCGCCGGCAGCTCCGGCCGCGAGCCAAAGGCCGCGGAGGCCAAGCGCGGCGGCGGCGACGCCGATCCCCAGC
>JBOHAK010000036.1:0-3456 GCA_050697795.1 Gaiellaceae bacterium | reverse complement strand
GGTGCGGAGCCGATCTTCCGCCAGCTGGAAGTTGACCCTCGCCCGATCATCGCCGGGCTGGTAGAGCGTGGGCCGCTCGGGTATCCGGCGGAGTGGCAGAGGTTCCAAGCGCACGTGGACGGGCGCGCAGCGTCGCCTCCGATCACTCGGAGAGCATGACAGGCCGCGCCCGGCTCCCGTCTCATGGCGGATCTTTCGGAGTCGGTGACAGCCCGGGCGTTTAGGACGAAGAGAACCCTGGTCGCGGGCGGCGCCATCGAGGACGCGGATGCCGGAGTTATGCTCGCTTTGGGATGGGAAGCTCGCTTCGGGATGTTCGGGATGTAATGTCGCGCGATCTCCTCACAGTCGCTTCCGAGGACACACTCGGTGAAGCGGCAGAGAGGATGGCCGGCAGAGGCGTGGGCTCCGCTCTTGTCATGGACTTCGGCCGACTCGTCGGGATCCTGACCGAGCGCGATCTCCTGGCGGCGGTCGCGGGCAGGGTGCAGACGAGCGAAGCGCGAATCAAGGAGTGGATGACGGAAAACCCCGTCACGGTTCCCGAGGCGACGCCGATCGGAAGAGCCGCGAGCATCATGGTGACCCATGGCTTTCGCCACTTGCCGATCGCCGACGGTGAGCGGATCATCGGGATCGTCAGCCTCCGCGACGTCGTCCGCTCGGTTGTCCGCGCATACCCGGAGTACGAGGACGAGGCGGAGGACGACGGCGAGTAGCGGAGAGCGTCTCCGCCGGTGGCGCTGCTGAGCGTCGAGGCGCTCGAGCTCAGCTAGGGAAGTGGGGCCCGCGGGAGGGCGGCGGCGGGCTAGGTCGAGGCGATAAGCGCGACGCCCAGTCCCAGAACGATGGTGGCGATAACGAGCCAGATCGAAGCCCATAGACGAAGCTCCGAGGCACTCGGCGCCGCTTCGCCACGTCGAGCCCAAATGAAGAGGAGCCATTGGGTGCGGCCTTGAATCCACCGCTCCCTTGGTGCCCGAATGACACGAAGCGTGGGCCACGCCAACGCGAGGCCACAGGCGATGAGGAGCGCTCCGCCGGCTACCACGCGGCCAACTTATCCGGATGAACCGGAAAGTGCCGGAGGGATGCTCGGAGTCGAAAAATGCGGGCTAGAACATCTGCGCTGCCGCCGAGCACCGCAGCTACGCAACCGTCGATCAGTCGTCCCGGCTCCGGCTTCTCGAGCGTGCACCGTCCCACGCCCGTCCTCGTCACGGCCAACCTTCCGCAGGCGGGCGTTCAGCACTGGCGAGCGAGGTCCTCGTCGCCGACGTGCGAGATCCGGCCTTCCTCCAGGGCCGCACGGAAGCGATCAACGACCGGCGCCATCCGCTGAACGCTGTTCGTCGGCCACTCGACGATACGGTCAACTCAGCCCTACTCCGCAGACGCCACAAGGGCCTAACGCCCGGGGACGCCATCGCACTCACGAGGTCGCGATCAACCGCAAGCCAGGACACGAGCTCCTCGTAGCGGCGGTACGTTTTTCGGGCGATAGTGGAGGCGGACCCGCGACATTGCAACGAAGACGCCGTCTCCGGAGCAGCTGAGTTGACCGGCCCGCCGACCTGGTCTGGTGAGACACCGCGGCTGCGCGGCGTCCTGCACGAGTTCGCGTTCTTCGCGGCGCTCGCGGCCGGAATCGTGCTCGTCGCCCTCGTAAGCGACGCACGCGCCCAAGTGGCGTCGTGTCTCTACGCGGCCACCCTCGCCGCCATGTTCGGCGCGAGTGCTCTCTACCACCGTGTCCGCTGGAGCTCGGCCTCTGTGCGCGTGTGGATCCGGTGGCTCGACCGGTCGGCGATCTTCCTCTTCATCGCGGGCACGTACACGCCGTTCGCGCTGCTCGCCTTCCACGGGGCGCTCGCGACTACCCTGCTGGCGCTCGTCTGGGTCGGGGCCGCCGCCGGTCTGCTCCTGAACTTCGCCTGGGTCGACGCGCCCACATGGCTGGCCGCGCTCGTGTACCTGGCGCTCGGGTGGGTCGGAGTCGTCGCGCTGCCGGAGCTTTTCTCGAGCGTCGGTCTTGCGGTCTCTGTGCTCGTGCTTGTCGGCGGAGGCCTTACACCCTCGGTGCGCTCGCGTACGTGCTCGGCCGGCCTGATCCTGCGCCTGCCGTCTTTGGCTAACACGAGGTCTTCCACCTTCTCGTGATCGCGGCGGCGGCGGTCCAGTACATCGCTGTCTCGTTCGTCGTCCTGGGGGCGGCCTGAGCCGGCAGCGGCTCCGTCACAGGGCTGGGCTCATGTCCGTGGGAGGCTGTCGGTCCGCTCCCCGCTGCGACGGTCGACGCTCGGGAGAGACAGGAGGACGCGAGCGATCCTCCAAACCGCTCAGAGTCCTTGGTCTCCAACCGGGGAAGTCGAGCCCTGGCCCGTGGCGCCACTAACGTTCGCGGCGCGATGCCGATGCCGCCCTATGAAGGCCGGCGAACGTACTTCTTCTTCGCCGACGTCGAGCCGAAGGAGCTGATGACCTTCGGCGTCGAGGCCAGGATCCAGCTCGACGACGACTCGACGCTCGAAGTCCTCGGGCATGCGCTTGCCTACTGGGCGATCGCGGAGGAGCAGGACGTGCTGACCCTGCGCGCGTTCGTCCAGGACGTCCTCGACGTGACGCTCGCGATCTACGCGCTCATCCGCCTCGACCGTAGCGACAGGCGCGACGCGCTCCGGCTGCGCGCGGAGCTTCACTCCTGGCTCGAAGTCCGCGGCGTCGAGGCTCGCGCGAACGTCCTCGGAACGATCCACGAGCGCTACGAGGCCGGCGCCGTCACGGAGCTGGACGGCCCGCGCGCCCGCGACTTCACCACCGCCGCGAACGCCGCGTGGCGCTTCGTCCGTGAGCCCACGCTGCGGCTCGCCTTCAAGGATCTCGGTTTCAGCCTCCGCGACCGCGGCGACGACGCCTTCCTCTACGCCTACCGGGCCGTAGAGAACGCGCGCCGCTTCCATGCGGCCGAGGTCTCGGCCACGGAGACGAAACCCGTCTGGCCGCCGCTGCACGCCGCGCTCGGGACGAGCGAGGCGCAACTCCAACCGCTCACGGACGCTGCGACGTCGATCCGCCACGGCGACACGAAGAGCGCCGCCCTCGCCGCCGCTCGCGTGAACCGCGACGCGACGCTCGTGCTCGCCGAAGACCTCCTCCGGCGACTCGCACAGCACGAGGGCGTGAGCTGGTAGCCGGCGCCCGCCCCCGACGACGGGTGGCGGGCTAGGGTTGGGGCAATGCCTCGTACGGGACGTGCAGGTGACTTCGGTAGACGCCGCCACCACGACGATCGGTGGCCCGGGCTCGGGCTGCGGCTTGACTGGGCGCACCGGCAGCCGTCGGCGGGGTCATGACGCATGATCGACCGGGCCCCAGCGAGTCCGACCCCGAGACGGGGAGGGCAGAGCTCCGCTGCTCAGTTTGCGGCTATGGGGTCATCGCCAGCGGCCCGCCGCA
>JBOHAK010000035.1:0-7371 GCA_050697795.1 Gaiellaceae bacterium | reverse complement strand
GGGTCGCCCTTCGGCCCGGGCGGGCCGGCCGGCCCCGGCTCGCCCGGCGCGCCCTGGACGTTCCAGACGAGCTCCTGCTCGCGCGGGCGGCACTTCCCGGCCTCCGCGACGATCCGCACCCAGCCGCCGTTGGGATGGCGGCAGGCGTTGACGACCTCCTCGGCGGCGGCGCCGGAGCCGCCTCCCAGGGCGACTGCCGCTCCCGCGGCGCCGGCCGCCGTGCCGGCGGCGAGCGAGAGGGCGAGCGCCCGCATCCTTGTGATCCTCATGAGCCTCCTTCGGTCGAGTGACCCGACCGAATACCGCCCGCCCGTGGCCCTGCACCAGTGGCCGCAGCGGCCCCGTCCGCCGCGACGCCGCTCGGCTCCTGGGCCTGTGGAACGACGGGCGCGCTTCCGACTCGCTTCCGCGCGGAACCAGGCACGCAAGCAGGAGAGGGCGCCGTGCCGCAGAATGCACTGGACGCCCACGAACGGGAGTGATTTGCGATGAAGCTCCGACGCCTGTTGACGTTGTCTCCCCCCCAGGACGAGCGGGCCGCCGAGGCCGGTGCGCCTGCCGAGGACCCCGACTGGGACCTCCTCAGCGAGCTCGACCGCCTGCGCAGCCAGAACAGCGGCCTCAGCGCGGAGGCCGAACGCCAGAACCAGATCGGCCAGGACTACGCGCGCGCGGCGAGCGAGCAGCGCTTCCGCGCCGAGGAGCTCGAGCGCGAGAACGCGATCGCCCACACGAACGTCCAGTTTCTCGAACGCCGCGTGGCTCAGGCCGAGGAGCGCGCGATCGAGCTCGACGAGCTGGTCGAGGCGCTGCGCTCGCAGCGGGACCGCCTGCAGACGTACTACGAGCAGCAGAAGGACCGCGCCGACCGCGCCGAGTCCGCCGCCGCCGCGATGCGCGAGGCGGCCGGCGAGGTGCTCGGCGCGAACGACCGGCACACGCACGCGCTCGTCGGGACGCGCGGGCTCGCCCGCGCGAAGGTCGAGTACGCGGACGCCCTCGACAAGCTGCGCAGGTCGCTCCAGGCGAACGCCGGGAAGGACTACCTCTCGGCCGACGTCGCGGCCGACGTGCGGCGCTTCTTCACGATCGAGGACCTGACGCCCGAGCAGCAGGCGCAGCTCAAGGAGTCGATCGTGCGCGCGCTCGGCCCGGAGCGGCTCCCCGGCCGCGCCTAGGAGCCGCTCTCGTAGCGGATGAGCTCTTCCCGGCCGCCTCCTCCGGAGAGCCCGAGCGTGAGGATCGGTCCGACTCCCTCGGCGTAGAACTTGTGCTCGAGCATGTTCGGGTCGAGCGGCGTGGTGTCCTTGGTCATGAGGACGTTGTCGAAGGACCCGAAGGGAACCTCTGCCCGCTCGTCGAGGCTCAGGATCTCGCCCTCGTCCTCGGCCTCCCCGGCGTAGTACTCCTGCCTGTACGTCATGCCGACCTCCGGGTCGGCGGGCACGATGATCCCCGGCTGGGCGCCGTCGACGCCGGCTTCCCAGGAGCCCTCGGTCGTGGTCACCTCGCCGTTCTCGAACTCCTCCGTCGCCTCGCCGAGATACCAGACGTTCCCGCTCGTGTCCTGGGCGTACCAGTCGAAGGTGTCCTCGATCAGCTCGCCGTCCTCGGTGACGACGTCGTGGACGACGGTGGCCTCGATCCCCAGGATCGTCTTCGTGCGGCCGGTGACCGTGACGTCGACCCGCTGCACCGTCCCCTCCGGGTCGGTCTCCCGGTACACCCAGGTGCTCCCCGTGAGCATGGGCCAGTAGGGGTTGTCGATCTGCGCGACGAAGTCCGTCGGGTCGAGCTCGATCGGCTCGCTTCCGTGCGGAAGCGAAGCGGTTCCGGGCGCCGTGGCCGTCGGGGCCTCGGCGCCAGCGTCGCCGCCGTCGCCCCCGCAGGCGGCTGCGAGGACGAGCAGCGGGACCAGCATGAGGACGTGCATCAAGGTGCGCATGGGGTTCCTTCGAGTCGAGCGAGATGCCGTCTCGGGCGGGTGGCAGCCGCTCGGGCCGCGACCCCGCGGGACGACCTTCAGTCGTCGTTCGCGCCGTCGGCCCTGTCGCCGGCCCCGTCGTCGTCGTTCTGCTGGCCGATGACGTCGAAGTTCTCGTCGAGGTTGACCTCGACCTGTCGTCCGTCGGCGAGCCGGACCTCGACGCCGTAGGCGGCGCCGTCGTCCCCGACCTCGGTCTCGGTGACCGTGCCGCCGCCGGTGTGGGCGAGTGCGGCCGCAGTCGCCTTCTCGAGGCTCGCGCCGGTCAGCGGCTGGTCGTCGTCGCCTCCGGCGGCGAGCGCGAATCCGGCCGAGATCGCTGCGGTGACGAGGACGAGCGCGACGAACACGGCGAGCTTCCAGGTCATGAGCAGCCTCCTCTCTCGTCGAGTGATGCCTTCGAAGGCCACCGTAGTGGCTCCACATGAAACGGTCGTGAGAGCGGCGGCGCGCCGCGGTCAGCGGGTGACCGCGCGGTCTCGGACGGCACGAATGCGGACGAGATGAACGACTAGGCCGGGCTCGGCATCGAGTCGCCTGACCGCCTCGGCGCCGCGATGGCAGGCTCGCCGCCCCCGTCGTCGAGGCGGATCTCGAGCCGGTCGCCAGGGCGTCGACGGACACCCCCGCAACCCAGCGAAAGGCCTGCGGCGTCTAGCGCTTGCGCGCGACCACGAGCAGGTACTCGTAGCGGTACTCGGCCGGGCCTTCGGAGCCGCCTCTGTTCTCGTCCGTGACGAACTCCATGAACTCCCGCTCGAGCGCCGCGGCGCGCTCGGGTTGGTCCGCGAGGAAACCCTGGAGGGCGACCACCGGCCCGAACGTCTCCTTGACGAGCGTGAAGTAGTCGAGCGGCGTGGGGGCTCTCTCCGCATACTCGTGGCGGGTCAGCTCGAGCGAGTCCACGCGGTCGCCGAAGAGGTCGCGCACGTGCTCCTCGCTCCCCCAGAGGATGGGGGACAGAGCGTCCGGGGGCGGCGGGGGCGCGTAGCGCGCCAAGGTCTCGAAGAACCTCGCTGCCAGCCCTTCGGGCGTGAAGTTGAGCATGCCGATCGAGCCCCCGGGCCGGCAGACGCGCAGCAGCTCGTCGGCGACGGCCTGGTGGTCGGGGGCGAGCATGGCGCCGAACGAGGAGGTGACGACGTCGAACTCGCCGTCTCCGAACGGCAGCGCCTCGGCACCGGCTTCGACCCACTCGAGGCGCACTCCCCGGGCGCGGGCCTCGCGGCGGCCCGCTTCGAAATGCTCGGGCGTCAGGTCCGACGCGACCACCTCCGCACCCGCCTCGGCCGCGCGAATGGCGACGTTCCCGGTGCCCGCGGCCACGTCGAGCACGCGCTGGCCGGCGGTGATCCCGCAGGCGGCCACGAGCACCGGTCCGAGCTCCCAGACCGTCTCGAGCGCGAATCGGTGGTAGTCGCCGAGCGCCCACATCGCCCGCACGGCGGCCTTCTGCTCTCGGTCCAGCTCCGCTGCCGGTGTCTCTCTGGTGGCCATTCGTCCTCCCATCTCTTCGATCCTGGCGAGAGCCGCCACCTCCGTCATGAGGCTTCTCGACCGACCCTCCATGGCGGGACCGTAGCCCCGTACGACGGCGTCGGCTTCGCCCGGATCGGCCATCTTCGACCGGTCGCGTATGGCCAGAGCTGGCTATGCGCCGGGAGCTTCGAGCAGGCCGGCCCGCACGGCGTGAGCGGCCGCGGCCGTCCGGGAGGGAAGGTCGAGCTTGCGCAGGATGTTGGTGACGTGCCGGTGCACCGTGTGCTCGCTGACGACGAGCCGCTCGGCGATCTGCCGGTTCGTGAGCCCTTCGGCGAGCAGGCGCAGCACTTCCCGCTCCCGCGGCGTCACCCCCGGAAGCGCGCGTCGTCCGCCGCCGGCGGCCGTGGCGACGAGGAGCCGCGCCCGCTGGGCCTCCGGGTCTGCCCCGAGCGCGAGCAGGGAGTCCAGCGCAGCGGCCGCCTCACGCCCGGCCTCGTCGGCGCGGTCCGACGCGAGGAGGCTCGTGGCGAGCTCGATCCTGGCCCGCGCGGCCTCGAACGGCGCGCCGCTTCCCTCGAAGCGGTCGACGGCGTCCTCCAGCAGCGTGCGGGCGCGACCGTGATCGCCGCGGGCGGCCGCCAGCATGCCCTCGGCCCGGTCGGCGCAGGCCGAGAGCGCAGGCGTGCCGACGAGCCGCTCGACGTCCCGTACCGCCTCCATGCTGCGAGCCGCCTCGTCGAGCTCGCCGCGGGCGATCCTGGCGTGGACGAGGAGCTCGAGGGCGGGGAAGCGCGCCAGCCTTCGATCCCCGGGCAGCTGGCGCAGGACCCGCTCGAGCAGCTCGACGGCGCGGAGCGCCTCGCCTCGGTCGAGCGCGAGACGGGCACGGCAGACCTGGGCCGGCCCGTAGACGCCGACCTCGTCGAGGAGCTCGGCGGCCTCGTTCGGCCTCCCCTGTCGCCGCCTCAGCTCGGCCAGCCCGAGCAGGGGAGCTCCTGTCCACGCCGGCCGCGAGCGGGAGTAGTCGTCGCGGGCGGCCGCGAGTGCAGCCTCCGCCTCGGGCCACTCGCCCCGCCAGAGGTGCACCGCCCCGTACTCGGCTCTGCAAAACGCGAGCATGTAGCGGCTGCCGTAGCGCTCGGCGAACTCCGCGATGCGGTCGCACCACTCGAACGCCCGCGGGTAGTCGAGTACGGACGTGCAGGCGGAGACCAGCATGCAGCAGGCCCAGGCGCCCGAGATCGGGATCGTCGCCTCGCCCTCCAGCGCGGTCGCGGTGGCCTCGTCGAGACGGCCCATGCCTTCCTCCACCTCCGCGCACGCCACGAGCGCGGCGCCGTCGAGGGCGAGCCCGAGCATCTCCAGGTCCGCCACCCCGAAACGCCGCCCGAGCTCCGCGGCGAGCGCGGCGAGCCGCCGGGCCTCGGCGGTCTCGCCGCTCGCGTGCGCGATGTAGCCCTCGTGGAAGGCGAGCCACCCGTGGTCGGGGCCCGGCTCGAGCTCGTCCAGGAGTCGGTGCGCACGTCGCAGCCAGCCGCTCGCCACCGCCCAGGCGCCGTTGAAGTCGAGCTGGTCGGCCGCGAGCCAGGTGGCCATGCGGGCTGCGGCGGCCGCGTCCCCTCTCCTCCTGTACAGGCGGTACGCCAGCTCCCGCGCCTCGAACACCGCCGTAGCGTCGTCGAGCCACCAGGCCGCCCAGCTCAGGCCTTCAAAGGCTTCGGGGCTCGCCTCCTCCGCGAGCGCCTCCTGGAACGACGCGCGCGCGGCAGCCCAGCGTCCCTCCACGAGCGCGTCCCGGCCGGTCTGCAGCCGGTCGGACGCGCTCCGCTTCGCCGTCTTCGCCACTCGCGGGCATTGTCGCGCCTCGGGGCGCCGCCGTCGACGCCGGCCCCGGCAGAATCCCGACCGTGAGCGTCGACGTGCTGAGCCGGCGGGCGCTGAATCGGGCGACGCTCGAGCGCCAGCTGCTGCTGCGCCGCACCCGCCTGCCTGCTCTCGACGCCGTCGAGCACCTCGTCGGGCTGCAGGCGCAGGTCCCGCTGAACCCGTACACCGCGCTCTGGTCGCGGCTCGAGGGGTTCCGCCCTCGGGAGCTCGCCGACTTGCTCGTGGAGCGGCGCGTCGTCCGCACCGTCGTGATGCGGGCGACCATCCACCTCGTGACCGCCGACGACTCCCTGCTCTTGCGCCCGCTCGTGCAGCCCGTGCTGACCGCGGAGCTGTCCCGCCATCGCGACTTCTCGCCCGCGCTGCGCGGCGTCGACCTGGATCCGGTGCTCGCGTTCGCCCGCTCCCTGCTCGCCGAGCGCCCCCGGACGGGCGGCGAGCTGCGCGCCGCGCTCGAAGAGCGGTTCCCGAATCACGACGCCACCGCCCTCGCGTACGCCTGCCGCTGCCTGCTCGCCCTCGTCCAGGTCCCGCCGCGCGGTGTCTGGGGCCGGACCGCGCAGGTCAGCTCGACCACCGCGGAAGCCTGGCTCGGCCGTCCGCTCGCCGCCGACCCGTCCATCGACGACCTGGTGCTCCGCTACCTCGCCGCCTTCGGGCCGGCCGCGGTTGCGGACGTGGCCACATGGTCCCGCCTCACGGGGCTGCGGGCGGTCGTCGAGCGCCTCCGCGCCCGGCTGCGGGTCTTTCGGGACGAGCGCGGGCGCGAGCTCTTCGACCTCCCGGACGCGCCGCGCCCCGATCCGGACACGCCGGCGCCGCCTCGCTTCCTGCCGGAGTACGACAACGTCCTCCTCTCCCACGCCGACCGCAGCCGCTTCCGCTCGGCGGGGGAGCGGCCGCGATCCGGCGTCACCGGCCCGGTGCACGGCGCGGTGCTCTCCGGCGGGTTCCTGTGCGGCACGTGGCGGCTGGACCGCGATCGCGACACCGGGGCCGCCACGCTGGTGGTCACGCCTGTGGAGCGGCTGACGAAGCGGGCCGGCGCGGCGCTGGCCGCCGAGGGCCGGCGGTTCCTGCGCTTCGTCGCCGCCGATGCCGACGGGCACGACGTACGCTTGGAGGCGCTGCCATGAGCGCCTCGAGGACCTTCGTCGCCCTGCTGCGCGGCGTCAACCTGGCCGGCCGCAACAAGGTGCCCATGCCAGAGCTCCGGTCGGCGCTCGAGTCGCTGGGCCTCGAGGACGTCGTCACCTACATCCAGAGCGGCAACGTCGTCTTCCGCACCCGCGGCGATCGCGCCCCGCAGCTTGCGGGCCGGATCGAGCGGCAGATCGCCGGGGCCTTCGGGATCGACGTCGTCGTGATCCTGCGCACGCCGGCCGAGCTCGCGGGGATCGCCCGCGGCAATCCGTTCCTCCGGAGGGGCGCCGATCCCTCGAAGCTCCACGTGCTCTTCCTGGGCGGCAAGCCGACGAAGAAGGCCGCCGCGCAGCTCGACCCGGAGCGCTCCCCGCCCGACGAGTTCAAGCTCGCGGGCCGTGAGATCTACCTCCACATGCCCAACGGCTTCGGCCGCTCCAAGCTCACGGTTGACGACTTCGAGCGCCGTCTCGGCGTCGCTGCCACGGCCCGCAACTGGAAGACCGTGACCAAGCTCGTGGAGCTGACGGGGGCCTGACTCAGTAGTTGCCCGCCGCCGCGATCGCGGCACTCTGCGGATGCCGGCGCCGCCCGGGAACGGGATGATCGGGGCAGACCGGCAAGAGTCGGAGCCGATCGAAGGGAAGCGCCATGAGGGCCCGTGACCGCATGACCGTCGTCATCGCAGGCGGAGGCGTCGCCGCGCTCGAAGGCGCCCTGGCGCTGCGCGAGCTCGCCGGGGATCGCGTCGACGTCGAGCTCCTCGCACCCGAGACGCACTTCTGGTACCGGCCGCTTGCGGTCGCCGAGCCGTTCGAGCTCGGCGAGCCGACGCGCGTCGAGCTCTCCGAGCTCGCCGCCCGGGCGGAGGCGTC
>JBOHAK010000034.1:0-3608 GCA_050697795.1 Gaiellaceae bacterium | reverse complement strand
ATCGGGACGAAATCCTCACGCGTGCGTCGGAGCGGCTCGTGAAGGCGCTGCTTCCCGTGCTCGACGACCTCGAGCGCGCGCTCCACGCTGCCGAGCAGCACGAGGAGGCGAAGCTCGAGGACGGCGTGCGGCTCGTCCACCGCGAGCTCCGCGGCACGCTCGAGAAGGAGGGCCTGGTCGAGATCGAGACGGACGGCGGGTTCGACCCGCACGTCCACGAGGCGCTCCTCAGCCAGCCGTCCGAGGAAGACGACGGCGCCATCCTCCAGGTGATCCAGAAGGGCTACCAGCTCGGCGACCGCGTCCTGCGGCCGGCCCGGGTCGTCATCTCGCAGGGGGCGCCCGAGGCGTGAAGGACCTGTACGAGATCCTGGGCGTGCCGAAGACGGCCTCCGCGGACGAGATCAAGAAGGCCTACCGCAAGCTCGCCCGCCAGTACCATCCGGACCGAAACCCGGGCGACGCGGCCGCCGAGGAGCGCTTCAAGGAGATCCAGGGGGCCTACGACGTCCTCTCCGACCCGGAGAAGCGCAAGCAGTACGACCAGCTCGGCTCGCGCATGTTCCAGGGCGGCCCGGGGGGCGGGGGCTTCCAGTGGAGCGGAGACCTCGGCGACCTCGGCGATCTGCTAGGCGGCCTCTTCGGGCGCGCGGGCGGCGGGGGCGCCTCGACGCGGGCGAGGCCGCGCGCGCAGCGCGGAGCCGACGTCGGCGTCGCCGTGAACCTATCTTTCGAGGACTCGCTGACGGGCCTCACGACGAAGATCCCGGTGGAGCTCGACGCGCCGTGCCCGACCTGCGGCGGGAGCGGAGCCGAGCCCGGCACGACGCCCACGATCTGCCCGGTGTGCCGCGGCCGCGGCGTGACCTCGGAGGACGAGGGCGTCTTCGCGTTCTCGCGCCCGTGTCCCCGCTGCGGCGGCAACGGCACAGTGGTCGAGAAGCCGTGCCGGACCTGCAAGGGCTCCGGGCGGCAGCGCAGGACGAAGCGGTACTCGGTGAAGATCCCGGCCGGTGTCAAGGACGGCACGCAGATTCGCCTCAAGGGCAAGGGCGAGCCCGGCCTCGCCGGCGGCCCGGCCGGCGACCTCGTCGTCACGACGCGCGTCGCCGCCTCGCCCCTCTTCGAGCGCCGCGGCTCCGACCTCGTCATCGAGGTACCGGTCACCTACGCGGAGGCGGCCCTCGGCGCGGACGTGGAGGTGCCGACGCCGGACGGGCGCATCTCGCTCAAGGTGCCCGCCGGCACGCAGGACGGGAAGCTCCTCCGCGTGCGCGGGCAGGGCGTGCCGAAGCTCAACGGCGGCGGCAAGGGCGATCTGCTGGCGCGCGTGCGCCTCGTCGTCCCGACGAAGCTGACCAAGGCCGAGCGCGAGGCGATCGAGGCGCTCCAGAAGGCCTCCACCCGCGACGTCAGGGAGAAGCTGAAGGCGTGATCACTGTCCTCGGCAGCCGTGTCCCGGTGCCAGGCACCGGGACGCGTCCGGCGGGGCCCCGCCGAGCTTACGGATTCGGCTTGCTTGCTCTCACCGAGACGACCGTCGGGTCTGAGCCGTTCCGGCGCCTCCCGTCTTGGCAGGCCCTGTACTGGTGCCAGGCACCTGGCCATGGCTGGTGCTGACATGGACGACCGCCCTCGCTACATGATCTCGATCGCCGCCGAGCTCGTCGGCATGCACCCGCAGACTCTTCGTGTCTACGAGGCGAAGGGGCTCGTGCGCCCCCGGCGGACGCCCGGCAACACGCGGCTCTACTCGGACGCCGACCTCGAGCGCCTGCGACTCATCCAGCGGCTGACGGGCGAGCTCGGGCTCAACCTCGCCGGCGTCGAGAGTGTCCTCCGGCTCGAGGACGAACTGGCCCGGCTTCGCAACCGCGTCGACCGTCTGGAGCGCGAGCTTCGCGAGGAGGTGGCCCGGGTACATCGCCAGTACCGGCGCGAGGTCGTCCTCTACCGCGACCCCGGCCAGACGCTCCCCGAGAGAAAGCGGCGATGGACTTCAACCGGCTGACGATCAAGTCGCAGGAGGCCGTCGGGGCCGCACAGGAGCTCGCGCGCCGCGCCGGCAACCCGGAGATCTACGCGGAGCACCTGGTGCTCGCGCTCCTCGACCATGAGCTGCCGCGCACCCTCGTGGAGCGGGCGGGAGCGTCCGTGGCGGACGTGCGGGCGCGTGCCGAGGCGGCGCTCTCGGCACGGCCGTCCGTCCAGGGCGCCGCCGCGCAGCCCCGCGTCTCCACGGCGTTCTCCGAGGTGCTCGACCGCGCCGAGGAGGAGATGCGCAAGCTCGAGGACGAGTTCGTCTCGACGGAGCACCTGCTGCTGGCCCTCGACGTCGTCGATCGCGACGCGCTCCTCGACGCGCTGCAGGCGGTGCGCGGCTCGCAGCGGGTCACGTCCCAGGATCCGGAGGGCACCTACCAGGCCCTCGAGAAGTTCGGGCGCGACCTCACGGAGCTGGCCGAGCAGGGGAAGCTCGACCCGGTCATCGGCCGCGACGAGGAGATCCGCCGCGTCATCCAGGTGCTCTCCCGGCGCACGAAGAACAACCCCGTCCTGATCGGCGACCCCGGCGTGGGGAAGACCGCGATCGCCGAGGGGCTCGCCCAGCGCATCGTCGCGGGCGACGTCCCCGAGGGGCTGAAGGGCAAGCGCGTGTGGGCGCTCGACATCGGCGCGCTCCTCGCCGGCTCGAAGTACCGCGGCGAGTTCGAGGAGCGGCTGAAGGCCGTGCTCACCGAGATCAAGGAGTCCGAGGGCGAGATCGTCCTCTTCATCGACGAGCTGCACACGATCGTCGGCGCGGGAGCCGCCGAGGGCGCCGTCGACGCCGCCAACATGCTGAAGCCGATGCTCGCGCGCGGGGAGCTTCGGGCGGTCGGCGCGACGACGCTCGACGAGTACCGCAAGCACATCGAGAAGGACGCCGCGCTCGAGCGCCGCTTCCAGCCGATCCTCGTCGGCGAGCCGTCGGTCGCCGACACGATCGCCATCCTCCGCGGTCTCAAGGAGCGCTACGAGGCCCATCACGGCGTGCGCATCCGCGACGCCGCGCTCGTCGCCGCGGCGGTCCTCTCCGACCGCTACATCTCCGACCGCTTCCTGCCGGACAAGGCGATCGACCTCGTCGACGAGTCCGCCTCGCGCCTGCGCATGGAGATCGACTCCTCGCCGCTCGAGCTCGACGAGGCCGAGCGCCGCGTCCGGCAGCTCGAGATCGAGCTCGCCGCGATGGGCAAGGAGGCGAAGGAGGTGCGGGAGCCCGTGGAGCGCGAGCTCGCCGACGCCAAGGCCGCGCGCGACGAGCTCGCCGCCCGCTGGGCGAAGGAAAAGGAGCAGCTCGACCGCGTCAAGGAGATCACGCAGCGGATCGACGACCTGCGCATGGAGGCCGAGCGCGCGGAGCGCGCCGGCGACCTCCAGCGCGTCGCCGAGATCCGCTACGGCGAGCTGCCCGCGCTCGAGGCCGATCTCGCCGAGCGCGTGGAGCAGGAGTTCGAGCCGATGGTGAAGGAGGAGGTCGACGAGGACGACGTCGCCGCGGTCGTCGCTCGCTGGACGGGGATCCCCGTCGACCGGCTCCTCGAGGGCGAGACCGAGAAGCTCAT
>JBOHAK010000033.1:0-1900 GCA_050697795.1 Gaiellaceae bacterium | reverse complement strand
GTCGGGCCGGGCCGCCGACTCGATCCGGTGGGCCTCGGCCTCGGGGACGGCAACCGCTCCGCGGGCGACGGCCGCTCTGAGCGCAGGCTCCAGCTCCCGGAAGGCGGGCTTTAGCTTGACCATGCCGCTCAGGTAGTTCTGGTCGAGGTAGAGGAGGAGCGGCATCGGCGCCGCTTCAGCGAGGCAGGTCGAGACGGCGCTCAAGGGCACCGTATGGGGCCCCCGGCGGCGGCCTCCCGTCGATCACGAGGCCAGCCATCTTCGCCGACGTACACTGGCCCGATGGAGTCCCGGACGCTCACGTGCCGGATCGGGGCCGGTCTGTCGACCTCGGAGTCGGCCCGGGACGCCGCCGGGGAGGCGGCGCACGAGGCGCGAGGCGGCGCGCTGGCCCGGGCGAAGATCGACCTCGCGTTCATCTTCCTCTCCCCGGCGCACCTGGACGAGGCTGAGGCGGCCGCCGACGCCGTCCGCGAGGAGCTCGCGCCCCGGCACCTGCTGGGCTGCGTCGCCGAGGGAGTGGTCGGGCGTGTTCGCGAGCTCGAGGAGGGTCCCGCGGTGGCCGTCTGGGCGGGCGCGCTCCCGGGCGCGGAGATCGAGTGCTTCCACGCCGCGGCTGTGCAGACAGACGACGGGATCGCGGTGGCGGGCTTTCCCGAGCTCGACGACCCGGGGCTGGTCGCGCTGCTTGTCAATCCCTTCACGTTCCCGGCCGGGCCGTTCCTGACCAGGCTGAACGAGACGCACGAGCGGATTCCGCTGGTAGGCGGGATCGCCGTCGGCGGGCGGCGGCCCGACGCGCAGGCACTCATCCTGGACGACGCGGTGCACGCCGAGGGCGCCGTCGGCGCCGTCGTCTCGGGCGTGCCCGTCCTCACCGTCGTCTCGCAGGGCTGCCGGCCGATCGGACGCGAGGCTGTGATCACCCGCTGCGAGGGCAACGTCGTCTACGAGCTCGCCGGAAAGCCGGCGCTCGAGCGCCTGCACGGGGAGATCGCCGCCCTTTCCTCCGCGGAGCAGGCGCTCGCCGCGCGCGGGCTCCTCGCCGGGCTCGTGATCGACGAGAACCGGCCCCAGTACGACACGGGCGACTTCCTCATGCGCGGTCTCCTCGGGGCCGACGAGGCGACCGGCGCGCTCGCGCTCGGCGACACCGCGCGGGTCGGCCAGACCCTGCGCTTCTTCGTCCGCGACGCCGCCTCCGCAGACGCAGATCTGCGTCAGGCATTCGCCGACGCGCCCCGGCGCGCGCGGCCTGCCGGGGCACTGCTCTTCACCTGCAACGGCCGCGGGACGAACATGTTCCCCGAGCCCGACCACGACGCGCGCGTCGTCACGGAGCTGCTCCGGACCGACGCCCTCGCCGGCTTCTTCTGCGGCGGCGAGATCGGCCCGGTCGGCGGCAAGGCCTTCCTACACGGGTTCACGGCCACCCTGGCCGTCTTCCTCGAGCCCTGAGGCTCAGGCGACGGAGAGCGCGACCACGCGTTCACGCCCCGGGCGCGCGCCAGCCCTCGCGAGGGCGTATGGGGTGCGTCGTCGAGCAGGACCGGACTCCCCCGCCCCGGCGAGGACCCGGCGGAGGCGGGCGACGCCCAGGTGCGGAACCGCCGCTGGTTCGCAGAGCAGCCCGGCCTTTGAGGAAGCATGCGACGGTGGGGTTCCCTATCCCACACAGATGTCGGCGACTTCAGCTTCGGTGACGCGCAAGAGATCGGCGGTCGCCAGGCGCACGGACTCCTCGTGCGACCCCGCCTCCAGGATCACCGAGTTGCGCTCGGCCAAGCGCCTGTCGATGACGACCGGGTCGCGGCGGCTTCCGCCGATCGGCGGTACCGCGCCCAGTTCGAACTCCCCGTAGTCCCGCGCGAGGTCCTCCTCGGACGCGAGATGGATCTTC
>JBOHAK010000032.1:0-11286 GCA_050697795.1 Gaiellaceae bacterium | reverse complement strand
CGACGTAGCCGGCCACGTCGCGGGGCGTGAGCTCACGGAACGTGACGCGTGTCTGCTCGTGCTCGACGACCTCCCAGGCCGGCGTCAGGAGGCAGAGGCCCGACACGACCGCGTGCGTCCGGCCGCCGAGGCGCTCGAGCATCGCGGCCGCCTCCTCCTCGGCGCCGGGCTTCCCGAAGACCTCGCCGTCCAGGACGACTGCCGTGTCCACGCCGAGCACCGGCCGCTCTCCCGCCTCGCGGGCCACCGACCGCGCCTTCCCCTGGGCGTGCGCGCGCACGAGCTCGGCCGCCGCGAGCCCGGGCTCGTCCTCCTCCGAGTAGCGGGGAGCGACGACGTCGAACGGGAGCCCCAGCTGCTCCAGGATCGCCCGCCGCTGCGGCGACGTCGAGGCGAGGAGGAGCGGAGCAGCGGGTGGGGCGCTCACGGGAGGGGCACGAGCCTTCTCCGCGACCCAGCGGAGAGCTCAGCCAAGCTCGCCGTCGGAGAACCAGAGGGCGATCTCGCGCTCGGCCGACTCGGGCGAATCCGACCCGTGCACGAGGTTGTCGGGCATGGCGAGCGCCAGATCGCCGCGGATCGTCCCGGGCGCGGCCGCCACGGGATTCGTCGCCCCCATCGTCGTCCGGACGACCTCCACCGCCGCCTCCCCCTCGAGCACGAGCGCGAGCGTCGGCGAGGACGTGATGAACTCGACCAGCTCGCCGAAGAACGGCTTCTGCGCGTGCTCCTCGTAATGGCGATGGGCAAGGTCTTGGTCGACGAGCACGAGCCTCGCCGCCCGGACGGTGAGACCGCGCTGCTCGAAACGCCCGAGGATCTCGCCTGCGAGGCGGCGCTGCATAGCGTCGGGATTGATCAGGACGAGTGTACGTTCCGCCATTCGCCAGCGCGCCGCTCGGCTGCCTCCTCGCGCTTCTTCGCCTTCCAGAAGATCCAGCAGACGTAGCCGAGGACGAAGAACGGGACGATCATCGCCACGAGCGCGATGATCGACAGGATCAGCGACCCGCCGCCCTCCGACGGGTGCATCTGCGCGAGGAGCTCCACGCCCCCAGGTTAGCCCGAAAGGTTCTCGACGGCGCGCGGCGACTCGACGGGAGTCTCGCAGAGCGGACAGATCTGCCAGAGCGGCTCGAGCGGTGCCTTGCAGCGCCGGCAGGCCTCCTTGAGCTTCGTCGTGCAGACCGGACAGGCGAGGAAGTTCGGCTCGATCGCGGCGCGGCACACCGGGCAGCGTTCGGCCGCGTCGAGGCTCTCCTCCATCGCCTTGATCTCGAGCTCGCGCTCGCGCACGTCCTCGAGGTACTCAGGCGGCCGGAAGAACATGTAGAGGAGCGGCCCGACGAACGGCGGGAAGATCCCGAGCGCGACGGCCATCGCGAGCAGCCAGGGGTCCTCGATGCGCCGCCGCGCGTCCTTGTAGACCCAGTACGCCGACGCGAGCCAGAAGACGACGAGGAAGAAGAGCGTGACGTTGCGGATGACGAGCCAGACTTCCGAGTCGAAGAAGTCCCGGAAGAAGTCGAGCGGATCGCCGTCGTCCTCGGCCGTCGTGGTCGTCTGCGCCAGGAGTATGTGCCAGGAGTTCACAGCAAGATCTTTCCTACGAACCACCCTGCGCCAAACGAGATCGCCACGATCGCGAGGAGCACGACCGCCGCGAGCACGAAGACGCTCAGCCGCTCGCCGACGCTTGCCATGGTAGACACGAAGGGCGGACGGAGGCGAGGTCAGCGAGCAGGTAGAGCGATCCCGTGACGAGGACCGCGCCGTCCGGGCCGGCGAGCGCGCGGCCGCGGAGGAGCGCCTCCCGGGGCTCGGGCACCGCCTCGACCTGCCGGAACGACGGGCCGGCGAGCGCCGCGAGCTCCTCCGCGGGCAAGGCGCGCGGGCTGGAGGAGGACGTGGCCACGAGGCGCCCGCCCAGCGCGGAGAGGGCGGCCAGCATGCCGAGCGCGTCCTTGTCGCGGAGGATCGAGACGACGAGGACCCAGTCGGCGGCCGGGACGCGCGGGAGCAGGTAGCCGACGGCGGCGAGGTTGTGCGCCCCGTCCCGGATCTCGAGCGGGGCCTCACCCACGCGCTCGAGCCGGCCGGGGACGCGCACGCCCTCGAGCGGGGCCGGGTCGACGGTGCGGCCGAGGAAGGACTCCGCGGCCGCGTGGGCGAGCGCCGCGCTCGAGCTCGGGACGACGGTCACGGCGGCTGCTCCCGCGCGACGCGCGGCCTCCTCCCACTCCGGCTCGCCGAGCACGACCTGGCCGCCGGGGGCCACGACGGCGAGCTTCTCCTCGGCGATCGCCTCGCGCGTCCCGCCGAGCACGTCGGTGTGCTCGAGCGCGACGTTCGTGAGGACGACGACCGGCGCCGCGAGCACGTTGGTCGCGTCGAGGCGGCCGCCGAGGCCCGCCTCGACGACGGCCGCGTCCGCGCCCGCTTCCGCGAACTCTGCGAAGGCCGCCGCGGTGAGCGCCTCGAACTGCGTCGCCTCGACGGCCTCGGCCTCGGGCCGCACGCGTGCGAGCGCACCGCCGAGGTCCGCCTCCTCGCCGCCCACGCGGATGCGCTCCGCCCACGAGACGACGTGTGGGGACGTGTAGGCGCCGACGCGGAGACCGGCCGCCTCGAGAAGCGCCTCGGCGGCCCGCACCGTCGTCGTCTTCCCGTTCGTGCCGACGACGTGGATCGCGGGGAACCGCCGCTGCGGCTCTCCGAGACGCGCCAGGAGCTCGCGCATCCGCCCGAGCCCGAACTCCTCCGGCCAGGGGCTCAGAGACTCCAGCCAGGCGATGTCAGCGCTCGAGCGCATCGAGCTCGCGCCGGTACCGCTCGAGCTTCTCCCGCTCTCCGGAGACGACGTCCGGCGGCGCGTTCGCGAGGAAGCGCTCGTTCGCCATCATGCCCTCCGAGCGCGCGACCTCCTTGCGCAGGCGCTCGATCTCGCCCTCGCGGCTGCCGTTCACCGGGAGCTGCTCCTCGCGCACGACCGCCTCGAAGATGCGGCGCTCGTCGTCGGAGAGCGCGACGAGCACGCCGCTCCGCCGCGCGATGCCGGCCGCGTCCTGGACCCGCTCGAGCGCTGCCGCGTCCGCGGCGAAGCGCTCGTCGGGCTCGAGCCAGGGGGAGACGACGAGGCGTGACTCCCGCGCCGGCAGTTGCGTCCAGATCTCCTCCGTCACGTGCGGCATCACCGGGTGGAGGAGCGCCAGGAGCCGCTCGAGCGCAGCGAGCGCGGTCGCCAGGGCGTCCGGGTCGCGCGCGTAGAGCCGCGGCTTCGCCGCCTCCGCGTACCAGTCGCAGAAGTCGTCGAACGTCAGCCGGTAGAGCGCCTTGACGCCCCCGGAGAAGTCGAAGCGCGCCCAGGCGTCCTCGACCTCGGCCCGGACGGCGTCCACCCGTGCGAGGATCCAGCGCTCCTCGACGGCCTGCGGGCGCACGCCGGGCTCCGCCGCGTCCGCGTACATGAGGATCAGGCGCGCGACGTTCCAGAGCTTCGTCGCGAGCTTGCGCCCCTCCTCGACCATGCCCTCGGCGAAGCGCACGTCCTGCGTGGAGGACATCTTCAGGAGGCCGTAGCGGGTCGCGTCCGCCCCGTGCGCGGCGATCGTCTCGAGTGGGTCGATGCCCGTGCCGAGGCTCTTGGACATGCGCCGGCCGTCGGGCGCGAGCACCGTCGAGTGGATGATCACGTCCGTGAAGGGAACGTCGCCGACGAGCTCGAGCCCCGCCCAGATCATGCGGTTCACCCACAGGCGGATGATCTCCCGCGCCGTCGAGTCGACGTCGCCGGGGTAGTAGCGGCGCAGGTCGTCCGTGTCCTCGGGCCAGCCGAGCGTTGCGAAAGGCCAGAGCGCCGACGAGAACCACGTATCGAGCACGTCCGGGTCGCGCTCGAGCTCGGCCGAGCCGCACGCCGCGCAGACCTCCGGCGGCGGCCAGGCGCAGGTGACGTGGCCGTCGGAGCAGTACCAGATCGGCAGCTGGTGGCCCCACCAGAGCTGGCGCGACACGTTCCAGTCGGGGATCTCCTCGAGCGAGCGCACGGCGAAGGCGTGCTGCGACTCGGGGTGGTAGCGGACGCGCCGCTCGCGCAGCGCCGCGAGCGCCGGCTTGCGGGGCTCCTCCATCGCGCACCACCACTGGAGGGAGATCAGAGGCTCGATGCGGGTGTGGCAGCGCTCGCAGGTGCCGACGTTGTGGCGGTAGTGCTCGCGCTTCTCGAGCCGGTCGTGCTCGCGGAGCCACGCGACGACCGCGTCGTCGGCCTCCTGCTGGGTGCGGCCGGCGAGCACGCCCGCGTCGCCGTTCATGCGCCCGTCCGGGCCGATGACGGTCACTTCGGGCAGCTTGTGCCGCCGGCCGATCTCGAAGTCGGTCGGGTCGTGGCCCGGCGTGATCTTGAGCGCGCCCGTGCCGAACTCCGGCTCCACGAGCTCGTCGGCGATCACGGGGACGCGGCGCTCGACGAACGGGACCACGACGTCACGGCCGACCGCGTCGCGGTAGCGATCGTCGTCCGGATGCACGGCGACGGCGACGTCCGCGAGGATGGTCGCCGGGCGCACCGTCGCGATCGTGAGCGCGCCCGAGCCGTCGGCGAACGGGTAGCGCGCGTACGTGAGCGTGTCGTCCATCGGCTCGTGCACGACCTCGAGGTCGGAGATCGCGGTCTCGTGGAACGGGCACCAGTTCACGATCCGGTTCGCCCGGTAGAGCCAGCCGCGGTCCCAGAGGTGGACGAAGAAGCGCATGACCGCCTCGACGTAGGCGTCGTCCATCGTGAAGCGCTCGCGCTCGTACGCGAGCGAGGCGCCGAGCTTGCGGTACTGGCCCATGATCGTGCGACCCGTCTCCTCGAGATGGCGCCACACGCGCTCCACGAACGCCTCGCGCCCGATCTCCTTGCGGGAGGTGCCCTCGCGGACGAGCTGCTTCTCGACGACGTTCTGGGTCGAGATGCCCGCGTGGTCGTAGCCGGGCTGCCAGAGCGTGTCGAAGCCGCGCATGCGGTGCCAGCGGACGAGCACGTCCTGGAGCGCGCCGTTGAGCGCGTGCCCCATGTGCAGCGCGCCCGTCACGTTCGGCGGCGGGACGCAGATCACGAAGGTCTCCTCGCGGCGGCGCCCGGCGCCGGCGCGGAAGTGGCCCTCCTCCTCCCACGTCCGCTGCCAGCGCGCCTCCACGCCCTCCGGCAGGTAGGTCGGCTCCATGAAGGCTGATTCTACGGACGCGTCTCGGCGCCTCAGGCGACCGAGGATCTTGGCCCGGTCATCCGCGTCAGGCAGACTTTCCCACCATGGCCGGAGGCTTCGACACGTGAGCCAGGTCGTCCAGGACCCGCTCGAGGCGGGACGTGACGCGCTGCGGCGCCGCCAGTGGGGCGAGGGCTACGAGCTTCTGAAGGCCGCAGACGAGTCGGCGGAGCTCTCGCCGGAGGACCTCATGCTCGTCGGCGAAGCCGCGATGTGGATCGGTCACATGGACGAGGTCGCTGCCTACTTCGAGCGCGCGTACCGCGCGTATCTGGCCGACGGGAACATGTTGCGGGCCGCGTTCGTCGCCACCTGGATCGGCCACAACGAGCGGAACAACATGCGGACATCGATGGCGAACGGCTGGATGAGCCGCGCCAAGCGCCTGCTCGACCTCGAGGAAGAGGCGGCGGAGCACGGCTACTGGGCGCTCCAGAAGAGCCTCGACGCTCTTGGCGAGGGCGATCTCCCCGAAGCACTCGAGCTCGCCCGCAGGGCCGAGGAGCTCGGCCGCCGGTTCGGCGACCGCAACCTCGAGATCCGCGGGCTCCAGCGCCAGGGAAGCGTGCTCATCGCCCAGGGCGAGGCCGCCGAGGGGAAGCTCCTGCTCGACGAGGCGAGCACCGCTGCGCTCGCGGGCGAGCTCGACCCGTTCTCCACGCTCACCGTCTACTGCAACACGATCGGGGCCTGCCGGGACGTCGCCGACTTCGAGAGCGCGGGCGAGTGGACGGAGCGCGCATTCGATTTCTGCGACGCCAACTCGGCGGTTGCCTTCCCGGGCATGTGCCGGGTGAATCACGCCGAGGTGATGAAGTACAAGGGCCGTCTCGCGGAGGCGCAGGAGCTGGCCGACCGGGCGGGGCAGGAGCTGCGCGGCTGGCTCCCACGCGTCGCCGGCGCCGCCTTCTACGAGCTGGGCGAGGTGCGCCTGCGCCTCGGCGAGCTCGCCCAGGCCGAGCAGGCCTTCCGCGAGGCGGACGAGTTCGGGCGGACGCCGGAGCCGGGGCTTTCACTCCTCAGGCTCGCGCAGGGGAACGTGAAGGGGGCGATCGCCTCCGTCCGGCGCGCGGCCGGAGACGACTCGGGCACCCTCCCGGCGCAGGCGCGGATGCTTCCCGCCGCGGTCGAGATCGCCGTCGCGGCACGAGAGCCCGACGAGGCGGCCGGCTATGCCGACCGGCTTGCGGCGATCGCCGAGAGCTTCGACACATCGGCGCTCAAGGCCGCCGCGGCCTTCGCGCGCGGCCAGGTGGCGCTCGCGCGCGGCGAGGCCGAGGCCGCCTACCACGACCTCCGCCAGGCCCGCACGACCTGGGAGGCGACGGCCGCGAACTACGACGTCGCGCGGGCCCGCGAGCACCTCGGTCTCGCGTTGCGGGCGCTCGGCGACGAGGACGCGGCCATCTGGGAGCTCCAGGCGGCCGCCGTCCGCTTCGAGCGCCTCGGGGCCGTGCGAGACGCCGAGCGGGTCGGCGACCTGCTCATGCGTGACCTCACCACCGAGGTGATGAAAACCTTCCTCTTCACCGACATCGTCGGCTCCACCGAGCTCGCGAGCGCGGTGGCGAGCGACCGACACTGGGTCAACCTCCTGCGCCGGCACGACGACGCGCTACGCGCGATCTTCGCGGACTTCCAGGGCCAGGTCGTCGACCACACCGGCGACGGCTTCTTCGCCGCGTTCGAGGAGGCCGCCGATGCAATCGGCGCCGCGATCGCGATTCAGCGGGCGGTCGACCAGGACTTCGAGTTCGACATCCGCATCGGCGTCCATGCGGACGGAGCGCTCCAGACGAGGGAGAACTACCACGGCAAGGGCGTGCACGCGGCCGCGCGCATCGGCGCGGCAGCGGAGGGCCGCGAGATCCTCGTGAGCCATGCGACCGTGAAGGACCTGACGCACCTCGCCGCCGGGAACCCCCGCACGATCGAGCTGAAGGGCTTCAAGGAGCCCGTCGACGTCTGCTCGGTCGAGTGGGAGCGAGACTAGCCCGGCCCCGCCGGTCAGAGCGCGGCGAGCGGGAGGCGGCGCTCCTCGGGAATCTGCGTCGCGGCAAGACCCGCAAGGCGCGCGTACCGCGACCCGAGCGTCCTCCGCAGGCGGCGCGAGGCAGCGAGCCACGCCAGGCGCGCCCCGGCGTCCCGCCGCACGCGCGTGACGACGCGAGTGCGGCCCTCTCCCGGCTGGAGCTCCGTCGTGAGCACGGCGCGGACGCCGCCGGGAAGTGAGATCCGCTCCGTGAAGTACTCGAAGGGCCGCCAGTCGAGGATCTCCTCGTAGACCCTCGCCCGCCCGTCGACGCAGACGCTCGCGGTCCCCGCCGACCGGCGGCCACCGACGTCGGCCTGCTCGATCGCGTCCACCTGCCAGAGCAAGCGCTTCTGCGGCGAGGTGAGGAGCTCCCACGCGAGCTCGGCCCCCGCCGCGACGGCGATCTCGACCGTGAACGCGGCCTCGTCGGCCTCGACGCGGACGCGGTTCCGCTCCTGCTCGAGCTTCCAGCGCGCCTCCAGGTCGGTGACGTACGCGACAACCTCGCCCACATCCGAGTGGCGCTCGACATGGCGGACGAGACCGAGGGTGACCGGCTCGAGCCCGAGCGCCTCGACGCACGCGTCCGTGAAGAGAGCGTACGCGCGCAGCCCGAGCCGGGCGGTCACCTCGTTCTTGAGGAGCCGGTGGACGAGGATCACGTCCCGTCCCGTGAGCTCCTCGCCGCGGGCGCCGGCACGGCGGACGAACTCGCCGTGGTGGACGACGAACTTGAGGTCGAGGTCCGGAACCCGCGTGCACGCTTCGCAGTCACAGCTGACGGCGTGCTCGATGCCGCGCAGCCGCGCACGGAACGCGAAGTAGCAGTCCTCGACCACGTCGAGGAGCATCGTCGCGTCGAGCTCGCCGTCGAGGGCGTAGCCGAACGCCGCGTCGCCTTCGAGCTTGTTGACGCGGATCACGGCGTCGAGCCGCGCGACGACCGCCTCCGTCACGTCCGCGACGACGTCCTCCGCGTAGACGAGGGGACTCGCTGCGACGTAGTCGGTATAGCCCGTGATGTCGGCCAGGAGCAGGCAGCCGCGCTCCGGAGAGGCGCCCACCGTCAGGCCCCGGAGATCTCGAGGATGTTTCCGTCCGGGTCCTTGAGCCAGGCGACGCGCGTGTCCCCGACCGTGGCCACCCCGCGCTCGGTCTTCATCCCCGGCAGGTCGTACTCCTCGAAGACGACCCCGTTCGCCTCGAGCGCGTCGACGACGGCCCGCACGTCGTCGACCACGAAGCTCGCGAGCGTATGGCGCGCCTGGCCTGCCGTCGCGCTTTCGTAGACCCCGAGCTTCGTCTCCCCCGCGCCGGCGAAGCGTGCATAGGGCTGCTCCTCGCCCCGCTCGAAGAGCCGCAGGCCAAGCTTCCCCTCGTAGAAGCCGATCGCCTCCTCGAGGCTGGAGACCGGGACGTTCGCGCCGATACGCGCGTCGCCGAGCATGGTGGAAAGGATCGCGCCCCCGCCGGCGGGGGTCAAGGCAGGCCTAGGCCGACTCTTCCTCGATCTCGTCGTCGAGGGCGAGCGCCCGGCCGCCGCTCGTGACGAGGGTCGGGCGGAGGTTGCGCTCGATCGTCTCCTTCGTGATCACGCACTTGGAGACGTCCTTGCGGGACGGGAGCTCGAACATGACGTCGAGCAGCGCGAGCTCGATGATCGAGCGGAGCCCGCGCGCGCCGGTCTCGCGGTCGAGGGCCTTGTCGGAGATCTGCCAGAGCGCGTCATCCGTGAAGACGAGCTCGACGTTGTCGTAGGAGAAGAAGCGCTGGTACTGCTTGACGAGCGCGTTCTTCGGCTCGAGCAGGATCTGCACGAGGTCCTCGCGCGTGAGCTGGTGCACGGCGGAGACGACCGGCAGCCGCCCGATGAACTCCGGGATGAGCCCGTAGGAGAGCAGGTCCTCCGGCATGACCGAGGAGAGCAGCTCGCTCGACTCGATCGACTTGCGCGACTTGATGTCGGCGCCGAAGCCGACCTGGTTCTTGCCGATGCGCTTGCCGATGATCTTCTCCAGCCCGGCGAAGGCGCCGCCGCAGACGAAGAGGACGTTCGTCGTGTCGATGGAGAGGAACTCCTGGTGCGGGTGCTTGCGCCCGCCCTGTGGGGGCACGCTCGCCACGGTCCCCTCGAGGATCTTGAGGAGCGCCTGCTGGACGCCCTCGCCGGACACGTCGCGCGTGATCGACGGGTTGTCCGCCTTGCGCGCGATCTTGTCCACCTCGTCGATGTAGATGATCCCGGTCTCGGCCTTCTTGACGTCGAAGTCGGCCGCCTGGATGAGCTTCAGGAGGATGTTCTCGACGTCCTCGCCGACGTAGCCGGCCTCGGTGAGCGCCGTCGCGTCGGCGATGGCGAACGGGACGTTGAGGATGCGCGCGAGCGTCTGCGCGAGGAGCGTCTTCCCGCAGCCGGTCGGCCCGAGCAGGAGGATGTTCGACTTCGCGAGCTCGACGTCGTCGTCGTCCGCCGCCATCTGGACGCGCTTGTAGTGGTTGTAGACGGCGACCGAGAGCGTGCGCTTGGCCTCCTCCTGGCCGACGACGTAGTCGTTCAGGATCGAGTAGATCTCCTTCGGCCGCGGGAGGTTGTCGAGGTCGAGCTGGGCCGGAGAGGTCAGCTCCTCGTCGATGATCTCGTTGCAGAGATCGATGCACTCGTCGCAGATGTAGACGCCGGGTCCGGCGATGAGCTTCTTCACCTGCCGCTGGCTCTTGCCGCAGAAGCTGCAGAGAAGCTGCTCGTTTCCGTCGGTCGCGCGGGCCACGTCTCTCTCCTTTTAACGGTAAATCGTTCGCCTGGCTAGGAGGCCGCCGCCATCGCCGGCCTGCCGCGGGGCGCGATCACCGTGTCGACGATGCCGTACTCGTGCGCCTCGTCGGACGTCATGAAGTAGTCGCGCTCCATATCCTTCGTCACCTTCTCGAGGGGCTGCTCCGTGTGCAGGGCGATGATCTCCTCGAGACGGCGCTTGAGGTTGAGCGTCTCCCGCGCCGCGATCTCGATGTCGGCGGCCTGCCCCTGGAACCCGCCGGAGACCTGGTGGATGAGGATCTTCGAGTTCGGCGTCGCCATCCGCTTCCCGTTCGCGCCGGCCGCGAGGAGCAGCGCGCCCATGGACATCGCGATCCCGACGCAGATCGTCTGCACGTCGGGCTTGATGTACTGCATCGTGTCGTAGACCGCGAGGCCGGCGTAGACCGAGCCGCCCGGCGAGTTGATGTAGAGCGAGATGTCCTTGTCGGGATCCTCGGACTCGAGGTGGATGAGCTGCGCCACGATCAGGTTGGCGATCTGGTCGTCCACCGGCGTGCCGAGGAAGATGATGCGCTCGTTCAGAAGTCGCGAGTAGATGTCGAAGGCGCGCTCGCCTCTCGACGTCTGCTCGACGACCATCGGGATCAACGGACTCATGTGCCTCCCTCGCTTCCTGGCGTCCATAGTGTTTTCTCGGCAGCGCCCTTCTCCTTCTCAGGCGTCCAGAGCTTCTCGCGCGCGCGGGCAAGCTCGACGGGAATTTTCTTGACCCTGGCGACCACCTCGTCGAGCGCCTTGCGCATGCGAAGGTCTCCCCGGAGCTGCTCGAAGCCGCGGCCGTCGCGCACCGCCACGAGCACCTGCTCCGGGTCCTCGCCCGCGTCCTCGGCCTGCTCGCGGACGAGCGCCTCGATCGCCTCGTCCTCGACGGCCAGGCCGAGCTCGTCGGCCACGGCGTCGAGCACGAGCTCGCGCTTCAGGGACTGCTCCGACTCCGCGCGCAGCCGCTCGACGAGCTGCTGCTCCGTCTGGCCCGTCATGGCCATGTAGGCCTCGAGGCTGAGCCCTCGCCCCTCGATGGAGCGGACGAAGCCGTTCGCGAGCTCGGCGGTGCGCCGCTCGACCATGGGCTCGAGCCCTTCGAACGACGTGGCGGCGACGAGGGCGTCCACGGCGTCCTGGCGCAGCTGCGCCTCGAGCTCCGACTCGAGCTGCTCGGTCAGCTGCGCCTCGATGGA
>JBOHAK010000031.1:0-6737 GCA_050697795.1 Gaiellaceae bacterium | reverse complement strand
CAGGCGGGCCGTCTGATCCCGGCCGCCGCGGTCGAGGCGGATCACGAGCTCGCGCTGCTGCTCGCCGCCGAGGCCGTGAGGCTCTCGCCGGGCAGCCGGACAGCCGACGTGCTCAGACGGGCGTTGCTCGTCTCGCAGCTTCGCGGAGTCCTGCCCGAGCGCGGCGTCACGACCGCGTCCTTCAGCCCGGACGGCACCCGTATCGTCGTCGGGACCGCGGACGGGATCGCGCGTGTCTATGCGGGCGACGGGCGGACAAGGCTGACGACACTACCGGTCGACGCCCCCGTGACAGGAGCGTCCTCCAGCCCCGACGGGCGGTTCGTGCTGACGACCGAGAGCGGCGGACCAGCGCGGATCTGGGATGCTGCGGCGGGGACGGCGCTCCGCTCGCTGGGCGGCACGCCGACGACGGCGTCGTTCAGCTCGGACGGCTCGCTCGTCCTGACCGTCGAACCGGACGGAGCGCGGGTGTGGAACGCCGCCGACGGCACGGCCGTTGCCGCATTTCGCCAGGCGGCGCCCGTTCGACAGGCGACATTCGGGCCGGGGGACGAGCGCGTCGTGACCGTCGGTGCCGGCCGCGTAGCCCGGGTCTTCGATGCCCGGACCGGTCGCCTGGTCGCAGCCGTGGATCACGGAGACGGCGTCACGAGCGCCGTGCTCACGCCGGACGAGCGGCGCCTCGTGACGACGGGCGACGACGGGGTTGCGCGCATCTGGACACTCCGCCGCGGGGGCCGGCTCGCGCGCGAGCTCACGGGTCACGGCAGCCGGGTGACCGCGGGAGTCCT
Organism: Gaiellaceae bacterium; assembly: GCA_050697795.1. Classification (GTDB taxonomy): domain Bacteria; phylum Actinomycetota; class Thermoleophilia; order Gaiellales; family Gaiellaceae; genus JAIBJN01. Next base: position 5,943 of record JBOHAK010000031.1, on the reverse strand, counting down.
GGCCGGGGACGGGAGCATGCTCGTTACGACGAGCACGGACGGGACCGGCCGCGCCTGGACCCTGCCCTCGGGCCTGCTCGCCGCAACCCTGCACGGACACCTGAACCAGGTCAGCGGGGCCGCGTTCAGCCGCGACGGCAGCTCGGTCGTGACCTGGAGCACGGACGGGACGGCCCGCGTCTGGGATCCGGTCCGCGGCAGCGCTCGCGTAGCGCTCGCCGGGCACGGAGACGCGGTGACGAGTGCGTCCTTCGACGCCTCCGGCGAGACCGTGCTCACGACGAGCGCGAACGGGCAGGCGCGGGTCTGGGCGTCGCGCGTCCCGGCTGCACTCGACCCCGTCACCAGCGTTCCGACTCCGATCGGTGCCGCGTCGTTCAGCGACGACGGGCGCGTGGCCGTCGTCGCGGGTCGAGCCGGGACCGAGGTCTTGAGCGCCTCCACCGGCGAGCGCATCGCGCTGCTGCGGACCGGCCGGGTGCGATCGCTCGCCCTGAGTCGGGATGGGTCCCTCGTCGCCGTGGCGGACCGAGGCGACGTGGCGGTCTGGCAGGCCGAGAGCGCCCAGCCGGCAGATGCGGTCGAGACGGGAGGAGCGACCACGGCGCTCGCTCTGAGCCCCGACGGGCTTCGTCTCGCGGTCGGGACGGCGGCCGGGGCGGTCCGGGTCTGGACGGTGGACGGCTCCCGCGAGGCTCAGCTCGAGGCGTCCGGGCCCGGCGTCACGAGCATCGCGTTCAGCTCGTCCGGAGACCGCGTCGCCGCCGGCCTCGAGGACGGCACCGTCGCGGCGTGGAGCGCGAGCGACGGCCGCCGCCTCTACCGCCGCCTCGAAGATACGCCGGCAAGGCCGGTGAAGTCGATCGCGTTCGGCGCCGGCGACCGCCGCCTCGTCACGGCCGGCGCGGACTCGACTGTCCGCGTCTGGAATGCCGCGACCGGCCAGGTCCTGTACGCGCTACGCGGCCACTTCGGGAGCGTCGGCGACGCCGCGTTCAGCGCGGACGGCCGATGGGTCGTGACGGCAGGCCCTAACACCGCCGGCCTGTGGGATCTCGCCAGCCGACAACGACTCCTCTTTCTCCCGGGTCACGAGAGCCGCGTCCTCGCGGCGTCGTTCGACCCGGCCGGACGCACCGTCACGACCGTCGGGGCAGACGGCACCCTGCGCTCCTACCGCTGCGAGGTGTGCGGCGGGGTCTCGGATCTCCTGCGGCTGGCCGAGCGCCGGCTGGCGGCGGTGGGTCGAGAGTTGACCGCAGCGGAGCGCCGCCTCTACCTCGGCGAGGGCTGACGCGCCTCCGGGAGCTAGGCCGCCACGCGCTTCGGCCTACGGAAGTAGGCGTACAGGGTCGGGCCGGCCAGGCCCACGAACGCGGCCGCGAGCAGGGCCTCGCTCTCCGGGAGGATGCCGGCCTCCTCGAGCTCGTGCAGCCCGCTCGCGAGGAGGTAGGCGGCGAAGACGAGCAGGAGGACGCTCGTGAGGCTGAAGAACCGGCGGAGGTCGAGTCGCGAGCTGCCGCGGTAGACGAGGACGCCGAGCGCGGCCGCCGCCGCGAGCCCCGCCGCCGCGCCGATGCCGCTCGTCAGGGCGTCCGCGCCCTCGACCGTCCCGAGCAGGAACAGCGCGCTCTCGACGCCCTCGCGGAGGACGCCGACGAACACGACGAGCGCGAGCGCCATCCCCGAGCCACGGGCGAGCGCCCGCTCGACGCCCCGCTCGAGGTCGTGCTTGATGGTGCGCGCCTGCCGCCGCATCCAGAAGATCATCCAGGTGAGGAGCGCGGCTGCCGCGAGCATCGTCGCCGCCTCCCAGGCCGCCTCCGCCGTGCCCTCCAGCTCCGAGCCGACCATGAGCAGGAACGAGCCGGCGGCGACGCTGAGAGCCACGGCGGCCGCCGCGGCGATCCATACGGTCGCGAACGCGTCGCGCCGGCCCGTTCGGTTCAAGTAGGCGAGGACGATCCCGATCACGAGCGAGGCCTCGAACCCCTCGCGCAACATGACGACCGCAGCTCCCATCCGGTCCTCCTTCCGGCTCGTGTAAGGGCGACCTTACAACAAGCTCCGCCGGCAGCTCGCCTTCGGGGTGAAGATCTTCCGGATCAAGGACTGACGAGGCCCACCGGCGCAGCGTCGCCGGGGCGGAAAGGACGACGGCGAGCGGCTCCCTCCGGGGGCCGCTCGTCTCATGAGGGCGCGTCAGGCGTTAGGTTCCAGGTATGGCGGACGACATCGTTCTGGCCCCCGACGAGACGGTCCCGGGCAAGCCCTTCGCCGACCCGGCGCACACGCAGCGCGACGAGGACGCGCTCAGGCACTTGCTCCGGCACGAGCGCGAGCGGGCCCGGCTGCTGGCCGGCGAGACGGACGTGCTCGTGCGCGAGACGGATCCCGGAGGTCTCCGGCACCTGCTCGTCGTGCCCGACACGCGCGCATTGCTGGACGCGCGCGACCCGACGGTCGTCGGCTTCTTCGGCCGCCCGAGGTCGGATGCCGACGAGCCGCTGCTCTTCGAGCTCGAGGAAGAGCTGATCGCGGGCATGGGGGCATATGCTGCCGACGGGCTCCTGAGCTACTACGACGTCGAGCTCGTGAAGGGTGCGTACGGGAACCTCATCCTGTTCGCCGGCCCGGAAGGCCCGCGGAGGTGGCGCGAGAACCCCGTGCACCACCGGGCGGTCGAGATCTCGCCCGCCAACTACCACGAGATCCGGCTCCACCAGGGGACGCTCGCCGGCCGCCTCCTCGACGGCGGCGCCCTGCACGTGACGCGCACGAGGTACCTCGACTACAGCGGGCCCGAGGTCTGGCGCGCGGTCAGGCCCGTGCTCACGCCCGCCGGCGAGGACTAGCGGGCGGGCCCGGCTGCGGGCCCTGCTCGACGTCAGGAGGTTCCACGCTAAGGTTGGGAGCTCTGTCGTGCGCAAGGCGCTCGTCATCTCGCTCCTTGCGGTCGCCGTCCTGGCAGGGTCGGGCACCGCCGCGCTGCACCGCTACGACACGTCGCGCTCGGACCTGATCGCGGAGGGGATCACGATCGCCGGCGTGGACGTGGGCGGCATGCCCGTCGCGGAGGCGCGGGCGAAGCTCCGCGAGGACGTCGCCCGCCTCGAGCAGCCGCTCACCATCACCTACGCGAAGCGGGACTTCGTGCTCGACCCCGGGCTCGTCGACGTCACGACCAACGTCGACGAGCTGCTGCGAAGCGCAGTTGCCGAGAGCCGGGAGGGGAACTTCCTCACCCGCTCCCTCCGGCACCTCACCGGCCGGGAGGACGAGGAGGACCTGTCGCTGCGCGTCGACTACTCCACCGAGGCGGTCGCCAGGGTCGTGGCGGGGATCAGGCGCGAGCTCGACCGGCCGGCCCGCGAGGCGACGAGCTCCGCGACCTTCGCCGGCGTGGACATCACCCCGTCCGAGACCGGCGTGGCCGTCCAGGCGAAGAAGCTCCGCGCCCGCATCGTCGGGCGGCTCATCCGGGCGGACGCGAGCCGCACCGTCGCCGTGCCGGCCACGGTCCTGCGGCCGAAGGTGACGACGAAGAAGCTCGCGTCCCGGTACCGCTACTTCGTCGCCATCAGCCGGAGCCAGACGGAGCTCCGCCTCTTCGTGAACCGCCGCCTCGCCAAGACCTACCGCGTCGGGATCGGTGCGGTCGGCTTCGACACGCCCGCGGGCGAGTACGAGATCGAGAGCAAGGCGGCCAACCCGGCCTGGTACGTCCCGAACAGCGACTGGGCGGGCGACCTGGCCGGCAAGATCATCGCCGGAGACGACCCCTCGAACCCCATCAAGGCCCGCTGGATGGGGTTCTACGACGGCGCCGGCATCCACGGGACGGCCGACGCGGCCTCGATCGGCAACGCCGCCTCGCACGGCTGCATCCGCATGCTCATCCCCGAGGTCATCGACCTCTACGACCGCGTTCCGCTCCACACGCCGCTCTACATCGCGTAGGGCGCGCGGCGGCGGGCGCTAGTACGGCAGCTGGACGTCGCTGACGTCCAGGCCGAGCGAGTTCGCGAGCCGCACGCCGTCGGCGAGATCCTCGCGGAGCCGCTGCACGTCGCGCTCGTGCATCGCGCGGCCGATCCAGGCGCGCGCCGGCGGGCGCCAGATCGCGTGCTCGACGAAGATGGGGAGCATCCGGTTTGCCGCGTCGACGAGCCTCCGCTTCGTCTTCTGCGGGGCGGTCTCGAGCAGGACGCGCTCGTAAGCCATACCGGCGCCGTGATGGATGCCGTCGTCGACCGTGAGCCGGTTGCAGAGGTCCTCGAGCGTCGTCCCGCGCGAGGACCGTGCGATGAGGCGGAAGCGGGGGATGATGAGCCGCTCGAAGAAGACCTGCATGAGGAAGACCTTCTCCTCGAGCAGGTCCAGGTCGTCCAGGAACATGCGTGCCAGCTCGTCCAGGTGCGGATCGCGCTCGGCCGTCCCCCCGACCTCGGCGAGGAGCTTGAGCCATGCCTCGACGTGGCGGGCCTCGTCCTGCACCATCGTCGTGTAGTACATCTTCGCCTCGTGGTGGGGCGCGAGGTTCAGGAGCTGCGCCGCCATCTTCACCGCGAGGATGTCCGCCTGGTACTGCTGCGTGATGACCGAGCGCCAGATGTCGGTGCGGCGCGCGCGCTTCTCGTCCGAGCCCCGCGTCTCGGGGATCGGCGGCAGGTCGTTCCAGGGCAGGTCCGCCGTCTGCCACTCCGCGCGCTTGGCCAGCGTGTAGTAGCGGAGGACCCCCTCGTGCTGCTCCGCGTCCTCGCCGCCCGCGATCTCGTGCTGAAGCCGGTCGACGCTCATCGACCATGAGAGCTTAGAGCTTCATCGCGTTGGTCGGGCTCTTGCCCATCGTCGCAGGCGAGTCGTACACTCAGGAGCAGTTCCCGACCCTGCGGCTGTCACGGGAGGTGGGACCGAACGTCCGAGATCTTCATCAGCTACCGCCGCGAGGACGCGCCCGCGTACGCGGGGCGGCTCTACGACCAGCTCGCGGAGCGCTTCGGCGACGAGAACGTCTTCATGGACGTCGACACGATCGAGCCGGGCGCGGACTTCGTCGCGCGCATCGAGGACGCCGTGAGCTCCGCCGCCGCCCTGCTCGTCGTCGTGGGCCGCGGCTGGGTGGACGCCAAGGACGACGAGGGCCGCCGGCGCCTCGACGACCCGGAGGACTTCGTGCGGCTCGAGGTCGCGAGCGCGCTGCAGCGGGACGTCACGGTGATCCCCGTCCTCGTGGGCGGAGCGACGATGCCGGAGAGCGACCAGCTCCCGGCCGCTCTCGCCGGGCTCGCGCGGCGGAACGCCCTCGTCCTCAGCGACCTGGACTGGCGGGCGGGGATGACGCGGCTCCTCGCCGTGCTCGAGCCCCAGGAGGAGGAGCGGCAGGAGGAGCAGCAGCAGGAGGAGGAGCGCGTGAAGCCGCCCCGGATCCCGACCGCCGCGACCGCGCTCGGCATCGCGGGCGCCGCCCTCCTCGTCCTCGGGACGCTGCTTCAAGTGGACACGTTCGCGCATCCCGATTTCGGACCCGCCGACCGGGACGGGCTCGGCTTCTTCACGAGCCTGGCTCCGATGGGGATCGCCGTCGGCGCGGTCGCCGCGCTGCTGCTCTCGTTCTCACGGGGAGCGGGCGCGCTCGCGAACGGCCTCGTCCTCGGCTTCGCGCTCGGCGGGGTCGCCCGCTACGTCGCCGTCCTGGGAGCTGCGAGCTCGAGCCCGGCCGAGGAGGGCTCGCGCCTCGTCGGCGGCTCCGTCCTCGCGCTCGCAGGGTGCCTGCTCCTGGCGGCCGCCGCGCTCTGGCGGGCCACGGCAGGCCCGGCCGCGGCCGGCGACGAGGACGACGTGGGATCGCTCCCGCGCGGCCTCGTGATCGTGGGCGCAGCGCTCGTCGTCGCGGGGACGATCGTCCCCTTCAACGACGGCGCGGGAATCGCGAAGCAGACC
>JBOHAK010000030.1:0-9471 GCA_050697795.1 Gaiellaceae bacterium | reverse complement strand
TCGAGATCCTCGCGCGCATTCTCCGCCTGCCCTACACGCTCTCCGGCGGCCGCTACATCTGGCCGTTCGCCTTCGACAAGCAGCAGGAGGAGCTGACCGCCCACGAGCGCGAGCTGCTCGGCGACCTCGCGAACGCCTACTCGGGTGCGGGCAGCGGCTACCTCGGCTGGCGGGCGGGCATCGAGCCGGACGGCACCTGGCGCTTCTTCATTGCCGGCGACTAGTCGCTGCCGCGCACCGATTGCATCAGAAGAGGAAATGCCAGCGGCGCCGGCGGGTCCTGGGCGGCCGCTCGGGAAGCGCCTCCCCGGCCACGATCGCCGTCGGAGCGTCCACGGTGAGGAAGTGGGCGAGCGCCTCGTCGCCCACCGACTCCGCCGCGCCGGCCAGGCCTGCCTCGCGGATCTCGGGCGTGTGCGCGTCGCTCGCGAGCACGTGCGCGAGGTCGAGCTCGAGCAGGCGCACGGCCGCCTTCTGGGACGAGCGGCCGATGCGGCCGTCGAGGGAGGCCGCCGTAACCTGCACGAGCGCTCCGATGCGCACCGCCTCAGCGAGGCGGCGCGGGTCGGATTGCAAGGCGCGGTTGCGCTCGGGATGGGCGACGACGGCGACGAAGCCCCGGAGGCCGAGGCCGTAGACCGTCTCCTCGAGGCTCGCCGGCCAGCCCGAGTAGGGGAACTCGAGCAGCAGGTAGCGGCCGGACTGCGCGAGCGAGAAGCGGCGGAGCTCGTCGTCGTCGAGCGTGGCGAGCATCCCGAGGTCGATCTCCCCGCCGTGGAGCACGTCGACGTCGATGCCCTGCGCGACGAAGTCCTCGCGCAGCCGCATCACGCCCCGCTCCATTTCCTCGGGCCGCGTCGGGTAGTCCACGCGCACGTGCGGGGTGGCGGCGATGGCGGTCACGCCCTCCGCGGCGGCCCGGCGGGCGAGGGCGCGGGCGTCCTCGACCGTTTGCGACCCGTCGTCGAGGCCGGGGAGGATGTGGGAGTGGAGGTCGATCAGAGCGGTCGTAGGATACGGTTGCCACGTGAGGCTCCCGCTCGAGCAGGCCTTCCCGCGGCCCTCGGTGCTGGGTGTCGTGAACGTCACGCCGGACTCCTTCTCCGACGGGGGCCTGTTTCTCCGGCCGGAAGCTGCGGTCGCTCAGGCGTACGGCGCGCTGGCCGAGGGTGCCGCGCTCGTCGACGTGGGAGGTGAGTCGACCCGGCCCGGATCGGAGGGCGTGACCGTCGAGGAGGAGCTGCGGCGCGTCGAGCCGGTCCTCGAGGCGCTCGCGGGACTGCCGGTCTCCGTGGACACGTCCAAGGCCGACGTGGCGCGGCGGGCACTCGCGCTCGGGGCCGTCATGGTCAACGACGTGACCGCGCTCCGCGGGGACGCGGAGCTGGCCGGGGTCGTGGCCGACGGCGGCGGCTACGTCTGTCTCATGCACATGCTGGGCGAGCCGCGCACGATGCAGGACGACCCGCGCTACGACGATGTCGTCTCCGAGGTGAAGGCGTTCCTGGAGGAGCGGCTCTCCGTGGCCGTCGCCGCGGGGATCCCGGAGGAGCACGTCTCCCTCGACCCCGGCATCGGATTCGGCAAGACCGTCGAGCACAACCTCGAGCTCCTCGCGCGCCTCGACGAGCTCACCGCGCTCGGGCGGCCGATTCTGATCGGGGCGTCGCGCAAGCGCTTCCTCGGACGCGTTCTCGGCCACCCCGCGGCGCTGACCGGGCCCGTGGCCGCGGGCGTCGCCGCCGCAGTCCTCGCCTACGAGCGCGGCGCGTCCCTCTTCCGCGCGCACGACGTCCGGGAGCACGTCGAGGCGCTCACGGCGGCGCGCGCGATCGTCGGGACGTCGTCGTGACCGAGGTCCTCATCGAGGTGCAGGGTCTCGAGCTCCGCGGCTACCACGGAGCGCTCGAGGAGGAGCGGCACATCGGCCAGTCCTTCCTCTTCGACGTGGAGCTCGTGGCGCACGACGCGGGCATCCGAAGCGACCAGCTCGCCGACACGGTGGACTACACCGAGGTCGTCGCCCGCATCGAGGCGATCAACGGTGAGCGGCGGTTCCACCTCCTCGAGGCGCTCGCCGGCGCCGTCGCCGACGACCTGCTCGAGCGTTTTCCGGCCACGCGGGTCCGAGTGCGGGTTCGCAAGCCCGAGGTGCGCCTCGCCGCGCCCGTCGAGTACACCGCCGCGACCGTGGAGCGCGTCCGCCGCTGACCGACCTTGTGTTTCACGACACAAAGTCCGGAGCCCGCCCGGGATGCCGCCGGGCACGCAAGGGACGTGTCCGGCAAGCTTGTGCGGGTGAAACACAAGGTCTACGTGGGGCTCGGAGCCAACCTCGGCGACCGGGCGGCCACGATCCGGCGGTCGGTGGAGCTCCTGGCCGCCACGCCGGAGGTCGAGGTCGTCGCGGTCTCGGCGCTCCGGGAGACCGATCCCGTCGGCTACGCCGACCAGCCGCGCTTCCTGAACGGTGCCGTCGCGCTCGAGACCGAGCTCGCCCCGCGTGCGCTTCTCGACCGTCTGCTGGAGGTCGAGCGGGAGCTCGGCCGCGTCCGCGGCGAGGGGCCGCGCTTGGGGCCGCGCACGATCGACCTCGACCTGCTCCTCTACGGCGACCAGGTCGTGGACGAGCCGGGGCTCGTCGTCCCGCATGCGCGCCTGACCGAGCGGCGGTTCGTCCTCGAGCCGCTCCACGAGCTCGACCCGCAGCTGACGTTGCCCGACGCGCGGCGGGTCGCCGATCTTCTCCTCGGATGAGCGCGGTCGCCGGCGCGCGAAGAATTCAGGCACGCCGGCGCTAGAATGAGGCGCATGTCGCACCTCGACGAGCTTGACGAATACGAGGCCGACCTCGAGCTACGCCTCAAGAAGGAGTACTCGGCGGTCTTCAGCCTCTTCCGCTACTGCGTCGTCACCCAGGACTCGACCTATCTCTGCAACCGGCACGAGCTCAAGGTGCTGCCTCAGACGACCTATCCGTTCTTCCACCTGACCATGGAGGACGTCTGGGTCTGGGACAAGAACCGCCCGACCCGGATCATCCCGCGGGCCGAGGTCTACACGTCGAGCGACGTCACGATCGAGGAGCTCCGCGGCGAGGGCGACGGGCCGGCGCTCACGCCCGAGGCGCTCGCCCAGAAGCTCGGCGAGACGCTCGGCGGCGACGAAGAGTAATCGCGGAAAATGCTGCGCATTTTCCGCGAGTGAAGCGTGCTGCTCGCGGTCGACGTAGGCAACACACAGACCGTTTTCGGCCTCTACGACGGTACGAGGCTCGCGGAGCACTGGCGCGTCTCGACGGAGGCCGAGCGGACCGGCGACGAGCTCGGCGTGCTCGTCGGGCGGCTGCTCGAGCTCCGCGACGTCGGCTTCGAGGAGATCGGCGGCGTCTGTCTCGCCTCGACGGTGCCGCCGCTCGTCCGCGCCTACGAGGAGTTCGCGCGTGACTACGCCGAGGCGCGCCTCCTCATCCTCGGCCCGGGCACGCGCACAGGCATCCCGATCGTCTACGACGACCCGCGCGAGGTGGGCCCGGACCGCATCGCCAACGCCGTCGCCGCCCGCGAGCGCTACGGGGCTCCGAGCATCGTCGTCGACTTCGGCACGTCCACGAACTTCGACATCGTCTCCGCCGCCGGGGAGTACGTCGGCGGCGTGCTCGCGCCGGGCATCGAGACTTCGATGGAGGCGCTCTTCGCCCGAGCCGCCCGGCTCGTGAAGGTCGATTTCGCGGAGCCGCCGTCGGTGATCGGGAAGACCACCGTCGCCGGGCTCCAGTCCGGCCTCGTCTACGGCTTCGCCGGGCAGGTGGACGGGATCGTCCGTCGCGTCCGCGGGGAGATCGGCGACTCGGCGCCCGTCGTCGCCACGGGCGGCCTCGCCGAGCTGATCGCGCCGCACGCGGAGACGATCGACCACGTCGACCCGCTGCTCACGCTCGAGGGCCTGCGGCTCGTCTGGGAGCGGAACTCGGACGGGCTCTAGGCGGGGGTGGCCGCGGGCGCCCGTGCGCGCTCGCCGATGACCACCGTGTCCAGGTGGGCGCGCGACAGCGGGCTGGCCCAGAGCCCCTCGATCCACGGGCGGCGGAGGAGCACCGAGCGCGGGTAGGCCAGCGGCAGGATCGCCGCCCGCTCGGCGACCCAGAGGCGGTCGACCTCGTGGTAGGCGCGCATGCGCTCGCCCTGGTCGCGGAGCGACCTGCCCTGGTCGAGCAGCTCGAGGATGTCGTCGTCGCGGTAGAAGGGCCACTCCTGGCGCAGGAGGCCGCGGAAGAAGCCGTCGGGATCCGGGAAGTCGGCCATCCAGCCCGTCCACCACATGTGCGAGCCTTCGAGCTCGCTCGCCTCGATCGGGGCGCGCGCCACGCGGATCCTCACGCGGGCGCCGATCGCCTTCCACTGCTCGGCGAGCGCGTCCGGAGGCTGGAGCCAGTGCGGGACGAGCAGCTCGATCTCCGGGAGCCCCTTGCCTCCCGGATAGCCGGCCTCGTCGAGGAGCGCCCGCGCCCGCTCGAGGTCGTAGTCCGGAGCAATGCGGTGCGAGTGCGCCGGCATCGCCGGGGGGATCGCCCCGCCCCGCGTCGCTGCCCGGGCGAGCGTCGGATGTACGTCGACGTAGAGGTCCCGGTCGACCGCGTGCGAGAACGCCTTACGGACGTGCTCGTTCGAGAAGGGATGGCGGTCGGCGGCGAAGCCGATGTACTGGAGCCCGAGCTCGGGGACGATGTCGCGCAGCGTGGCGGGCTCGTCGGGCGCGATGGGCTGGTAGACCTGGAGCAGGTCGAGCTCCCCGCTGTGCCACCGCTCGATCATGTCGGTGCCCTTCGAGTGGAAGGAGAAGTGGATCTCGCGCACGTTCCCGTGCGCGCCCGCCCAGTGGGGGTTGGCCCGGAGCAGCGCGTGCTCCTTGTCCCACTCGACGAGCATGAAGGGCCCGTTGCCGACCAGGTTCTCGGGCTTCGTCCACTCGTCGCCCAGTTCCTCGCAGCGGTGCTTCGGCCAGGGGAACGCCCACGTTGACGTGAGGACGTACGGGAAGTAGCTGCGCGGCTCCCGGAGGTGGACCTCGAGCGTGCGGTCGTCGAGCGCCTCGGCCGTCTCGACGTCCTCCATGAGGAACGCCGTCCTCGTCTCCAGCTCGCGCATGCGGCGCCAGGCGTAGGCGAAGTCCTCCGCCGTCAGGGGCTCGCCGTCGCTCCAGCGCTCGCCCTCGCGGATGCGGAAGAGGTAGGTGAGCCCGTCGCTCGAGACGCGGAAGTTGTCCGCGATCGCCGGGACGACGTTCAGCTCGGCGTCGACCATGAGGAGGCCGCGGAAGAGGAGCTGGGCGAAGTACCCGCCCTCGGTCGTATAGACCTCGCCGGGCGAGAGCTCCTGCGGGCTCTCCGACGCCGTCTCGAGCCGCTGCGTCAGCTCTAGCCGGGGTTCCTCGCCGAGCCGGCAGCAGAACGCCTCGTCGTAGATCTCCTCTGCGCGCTCGAAGTCGAATGCGAGGTGGTAGGCGAGCGCCATCTTGAAGAGCGTGTCGCGGGTGCGCCGCTCGTCGCCGAGCCGCGCGAGGAAGGTGCGTGCGTTGTGATAGTGCTCGAGCGCCTCGCGGTCGGCGTAGAGAGCCCGCGCCGCATCGCCCGCCTTGAGCAGGTACTCGACCGCCTTCTCCGGCTCGTCCGCCTCGGTGAAGTGGCGCGCGAGGAGCGCGTACGGCGCGCCGTCCGGCGAGTCGCGGTAGATCTCCTCCAGCGCCTCGCCGACCTGCTTGTGGAGCTTGCGGCGCTTCGAGTCCACGAGGCTCGCGTAGGCGACCTCCTGGACGAGGCCGTGGCGGAAGCGGTACTCCGGGTTCGGGCGGCGCCGCTTCTCGACGACGAGGTCGAGCCGCTGGAGCTCCGAGAGCGCGTTCATGAGCTCGTCGCGCGACACGAGCCGCTCGAGGAGCGGCAGACCGAACGTGCGCCCGATGACGGCGGCGACGGACAGCACCTCGCGGGCGCCCGCGTCGAGGCGGTCGAGCCGCGCCTGGAGCGTCCCCTGGACGACGGCGGGGATGGTCAGCTCGCTCTCGTCGACGGCCAGCGTCCAGCCGCCGTTGGCACGCTGGAGCGCGCCGCGCTCGACGAGGTCCCGGAATGCCTCCTCCAGGAAGAACGGGTTCCCGCCCGAGCGCTCGGCAAGCAGCTCGGCCACGGACTCCGGGATCTCCCCGTCGGCGGCGTTGCCGACGAGCGCCTTCGACGAGTCGGCCGGGAGCGGCCGCACCTCGATCTCGCGGTAGCGGTGCGGGTACCGCTGGCGCGCGCGCTCGCCGAGCCGCCACGAGCCGAGCTCGCGCTCGCTGCGGTAGAGGAAGAAGAGAGCGACGGCCGTCTCGTCCGTGATGGCGAGGAGCGACTCGAGGAGCTCGAGCGTCGCGTCGTCGGCCCAGTGGAGGTCCTCGAAGACGAGGCAGATCGGAAGCTCCTCGGCGAGCTTGCGCACGAGCTCGTAGAAGAGCTCGAAAGTGCGGGACTGGATGCTCTCGCGGTTCAGCTCGCGCATCGCCTGTGCGGCATCGGGCTCGAGCGTCAGGCCGACGAGGCTCGCGAAGAACGGGTAGGCCTCGTCGGCGTCCTCCTGCCCGAACAGGTGCGCCAGCTCGGCCTTCAGCTCCAGGCGCACCCGCGCCTCGGGCGTCGAGGCGCCAACGCCGAGCCACTCCCGCAGGAGGTCGCGAATCGGCCAGTAGGCGAAGCTTTGCCCGTAGGAAACGCCGCGCGCTTCGATGAATCGCACGCGGTCGCGGTAGCGGTCGCGCATCTCCCAGACGAGCCGGGTTTTGCCGATGCCCGGCTCGCCCATGATCGAGACGATGGCACCCCGGCCCTCGACGAGGGCGTCCATCGTACGCTCGAGCACGGTGAGCTCGAAGTCGCGCCCGACGAGCGGCTGGCTCGGCGGTGACGGGTCCGACTCGAGTACGCGCGTGACGCGGAAGACCTCGAGCGGCGTCCCCACGCCCTTGAGCTCCTGGAGGCCCAGCTCCTCGAGCTCGAAGCAGGTCTCCACCTGGCGCTTGGTCGTCGGGTCGATGGCGACGCCGCCCTCGCCTGCGATCTGCTGCAGCCGGGAGGCCACGTTCACGGTGTCACCGAGTGCGTTCCAGGGGTCGTAGCCGTCGTCGCCGTCGCGGGCGACGCCGACCACGACCGGCCCTGTGTTGACGCCGATGCGGACGGAGAGGTCGACGCCGTAGGCGGCCCCGACCTCCTGGGCGTACTGGGTGATCGCGCGCTGGATGGCGAGCCCGGCGCGCACGGCGCGCTCGGAGTCGTCCTCGTGCGCCACCGGCGCCCCGAAGAAGGCGAGCAGCTCGTCGCCGACGAGCTGGGCCACCGTCCCGTCGAAGCGGCGTACCTGCTCGGCCATGATCCGCATGACTTCGTCGATCAGGAACTTCGAGCGCTCCGGTCCGAGGGCCTGTGCGATCGCCGTCGAGCCGACCACGTCGGCCACGAGGACGGAGACGATCCGCCGTTCTCCCGCCGCAACCGCCATACGTGGAGTTATAGCCGCGGGAGGGTTTGCCAGCGGGTCGCCGGGGCAGAACGGCCGGAACACCGAACAAAGGGGTTCCTCAATGCTCTACGCAGACGTGGGCGACAGCGTCCAGCGCGGGTTCGACGAGTTCGCGACCTGGGTGCCGAGGCTCGCCGCCTTCATCGCCATCCTGATCGTCGGCTACTTCGTGGCGAGGATCGTCGCCGGGCTGGTCCGGAAGGTGCTCGAGCGGGTCGGCTTCGATCGCGCGCTCCACTCGGGGACGGCGGGAACCTGGATCGCGCGGGTGACGTCCAGCCCGTCGAGGCTCCTCGGGACGATCGCGTTCTGGGTGCTCTTCGTCGGCGCGATCTCGATCGCGCTCGACGTGCTCGGCATCGAGGCGGTCGACGACTTCGTGGCCGCGGTCTGGGGCTACATCCCGAACGTCATCGCCGCGCTTCTCATCTTCCTGGCGGCCGGCGCGATCGCGGCAGGGGTCGCGGCGCTCGTCGCGCGGACGATGGGCGACACGTCCACCGGGCGGATCGTCGGCACGGCGGCGCCGATTCTGATCATGGCGATCGCCGGCTTCATGATCCTCGACCAGCTCATGATCGCGGAGCAGATCGTCACGATCACCTACGCTGCGCTCGTGGGCTCGGTCGCGCTCGGCATGGCCCTCGCCTTCGGGCTCGGCGGCCGCGAGGTCGCGGCCGAGATGCTCCGCGGGGCCTACGAGGGCCGGCGCGAGGAGGTCAAGCGGGATCTTCAGGTCGGCAAGGAGCGGGCCAGGCAGGACGCCGAGCGCGTGAAGGCGGAGGCCCGGCCTCGCGTCGAGGAGGACCCGACGGCGACTGACACCGTCGTGGCGCCGTACGAGCCGGCAGAGGCCGAGCCGGTCGCGGAGCCGCTGCTCGACGACCCGACGGCGGCCCCCCGGCGCAGCCGGAGACGCTAGCCGCCGCCGTAGATCGAGATCGGGAGGTCGAGGAGCACGTCGTCTTCCGCAGGGAGCTCGCCCTCGAGGCGGGCGAGCTCCTCGGCGGCTCCGGGGGCCGCGGCGAAGAGGCGCTCCTCGACCTCGGCGAGCGTCCCGAGCTGCACCAGCTCCTGCTTGAACGGCCGCGGGAAGCGGCCGCGTCCGAGGTACCAGCCGTAGAACTTCTTCAGGAAGCCCGTGGCCCGCTGCTCGCCGAGCTCGTCCACGGTCGCGCGCATGAAGAGCACGAGCTCGGCGACGACCTGCGCCGGCGTGGGCTCGCCGGCCAGCGCGCCGGCGATCTCGCCCACCGCCCAGGGGTTGCCCTGCGCCGCCCGGCCGACCATCACGGCGGCGCAGCCCGTCCCGTCCAGGAGCTGCTGCGCGCGCTCGCGCGAGACGACGTCGCCGGAGGCGACCACCGGCACGTCTACCAGCTCGACCAGCTCCGCCGTGAGCGAGTGGTCGGCCGTGCCCGTGTACATCTGCTTCGCGGAGCGTGGGTGGAGCGTCAGCGAGGCGGCCCCGGCCTCGACGAGCCGCGGCCCGACCTCGAGCGCCGAGCGGGAGCCGTCGGCAACCCCGCGGCGCATCTTGACCGTGACGGGGACGTCCACGGCCCCGGCGACCGCGGCCACGATCCCCGCGGCCCGGTCGGGGTCCTCGATGAGCGTCGCGCCCGCGCCCGTCTTCGTCACCTTGCGGACGGGACACCCGAAGTTCAGGTCGACGATGTCGGCGCCCGCGTCCTCGACCATACGCGCGGCCTCGGCCATGACGCCCGGCTCCGAGCCGAAGATCTGCACGGCCAGCGGGCTCTCGTCGCGCCCGAGCCGCAGGTAGCCGAGCGTCCGCTCGTTCCCGTGCTGCAGCCCGGCGCAGCTCACCATCTCCGAGCAGACGAGCCCCGCGCCGAACCGCCGGCCCTGCCGCCGGAAAGCCTGCACGCTGACGCCCGCCATCGGGGCGAGGACG
>JBOHAK010000029.1:0-2366 GCA_050697795.1 Gaiellaceae bacterium | reverse complement strand
CCTCCTCGCTCTCGGAGATTTCCTGTCACGCCGGCGCTGTCTCGCCGGTCTAGTGGGTAGACCAATCCCGAGGGAGGAATGTGACGAGATGAGAGAAGACGACCCGCTCGCCGAGCGCTTCGAAGAGCACCGCGGCCGGTTGAGGGCGATCGCCTACAGGATCCTGGGCTCCTCGAGCGAGGCCGACGACGCCGTCCAGGAGGCCTGGATTCGCTTCATCCGTTCGGACACCAGCGCCGTCGACAACCTCGGCAGCTGGCTGACCACGGTCGTCTCACGAGTCTGCCTCAACATGCTCCAGGCCCGCAGGTCGCGGCCCCAGCCGGTCGCCGGCCCGGACGTGCCCGAGCCGATCGCCGACCCGGGCGAGTCCGACCCCGAATACCAAGCGGTCCTCGCGGACTCGGTAGGGCTCGCGCTCCACGTCGTGCTCGAGACGCTCACTCCCGCCGAGCGAGTGGCGTTCGTCCTCCACGACGTCTTTGCGATCCCCTTCGACCAGATCGCTCCGATCGTCGACCGCAGCACGCCGGCGACCCGCCAGCTCGCCAGCCGCGCCCGCGCGCGCGTGCAACGGCAGGACGCGACCGGGCAACCAGATCGACTCCGTCAGGCCGCGCTCGTCGACGCTTTCCTCGCTGCAGCCCGAAACGGCGACTTCGAGGCGCTCCTCGCGGTCCTCGACCCCGACGTCGTCCTCCGCGCCGACGAGCACGCGGTCGAGCTGGGCGCAGCCCGAGAGACCCGAGGGGTGGAACAGGTCGCCGGCTTTTCGCGATTCGCCCGCGGCGCCAAGCGCGCGCTCCTCGACGGCGCGGCGGCGGCAGTCTGGATGCCGGGCGGCCGGCTCCGAGTCGTCTGGAAGTTCACCACGAGCGGGGACAGGGTCACCGCAATCGAGCTCATCGCCGACCCGGAGCGCCTCCTGGACATCGACCTCGTCATTCCAGAGCCTCAGTGAAAAAGCGCCGCAGAGCGGCGCTTTTTCTGGCGGAAGGTGTGCGAGCCTCGATGTCAGGACATCCCGGCACCGGCTGGTGCCGCTCGCCGGCGCGGGTCCACCGCGGTTTCGGTCGCAGGCCGCTCCCGAGCGGACGGCGCGCGAGAGATGTCGAGCAGGATCAGCGTGAGGTTGGCGCCGGCCGTGGACCCGACGATCGCGGTGACAAGGGCGACGAGGTCGACGGCGGCGTGGAACCCCAGCCAGGCGCCCACGAGGGAGGTTCCCACAGCGGCCACGAAGCCGGCGGTCTTGGTCCGGGCCGACCAGTCGCGATTCCGCCACGCGAGATAGATCCCGAGGCCGATCGGCAGGCCCACGGACAGAGTCGCCAGCCGCTCGTCGTCGAGGGGAGTTCCCGGCATCGTCGTGATGACGAGCAGGACGCCGAGGAACCACCCGCCCAGGCCGAGCACGACCGGGTAGACGGAGCGCAGAACCGCGCTCGTCTTGCGTCCGAAGCGAGCCCGTCTCCTCACGGTCATCCAGAGGAGCGACAGGACGGTGAGGACCGCGAGTCCCGCCATGGCGCCGCCGATGCCCTTTCCGAGCGCCGTCTGCGTGACCTCCGGCGTGAAGTCGACTGCCTGCGACTCGTAGAGCGAGTCGTCGACTTCGCCGGTGGCAAAGTAGGTGGTGATCAGCCGGCTACCGGCTTCCGGCTGGTACGTCCAGAAGTCGAGCGTGTGCCCGAACGCGGGCAGCACGACCTGGCGGCCGTTCGGCAACGAGGGAAGGAGCTCTTTCCTCGCGATCTGCGGCGGCGTCGCGACGTCGAGCGCCCCGCCTATCAGGAGCGTCTCCACCTCCGACGTCCGCACGCGGCTGTACTCGTCCGCGTCCGGTGCGGCCGGCCAGGCGTCGGTCAGCCGCCCGCCGCCCCACCCGAACGCCGTTGCCGCCTCCCCGAGGTTCAAATAGCGGTCCCGCCCGCCGGAGGAGAAGTAGTCTCGCGCCGCTTCGGCGTCGGACGTCGCGACAGCGGCGTACTCACCCCAGACGAACGACCCCGGGAAGAAGAGATCGGCCAGGAGCGACTGAAGCCAGAAGCCGCTCGCATCGCCCTCGTCCGCGGAGAGCCACGAGCTCAGCGTCATCGGGGAAGAGAGCGGTGCATTCTCCATGGTCGATTCCGCGAGCCCGTAGAAGGAGGCGACGGGCACGTTGCCCTCCTTGATCGGCAGTAGCCACCAGCGGTCGGGGATCTCGGCGGCCGTTTTCCTCATCGACGCGGCGAGGTCGTCGGTCCGCTCGCGGCACCTGTCGTCCTTCGAGCAGAGGGCGGCGTAGCGACCGATCTGCTGATCGGTCGTCTTCGCATCCCAGAGGAAGTTGCCGGGCGGGTTAACCCCGATCATCACTGACC
>JBOHAK010000028.1:0-1506 GCA_050697795.1 Gaiellaceae bacterium | reverse complement strand
TCGTCGGCACGGACATCTTCCACGCGGCCGCGCTCCTCCTGGTCGCGGGACTCGGCCATCTCGTCGCGGGCAACGTGGACCTCCCGGCCATGGCCTGGCTGCTGGTCGGCTCGATCCCGGGCGTGCTGATCGGAAGCCAGGTCAGTGTCGGCCTGCCGGAGCGCGTCCTGCGGCTGGCCCTGGCGGCGGCGCTCGCGCTGAGCGGCCTGAAGCTCCTCGACGCCCCCTACGCGAATCTGATTGTCGTCGTGACCCTCGCCGCAGGGCTGGCTGCCCTGGCGGCCTGGGCGCTCCTGCGCCTCTTTCGAGCGGCGAGGCCCGGCACCGCCCTCTCGCGCCGCCCGTAGAGACCACGGCCGGAGCAGTAGCGTTCCCGGACGTGCGCGTCACGCTCGTCCGCAACGCCACGCTCCTGCTCGAGCTTGGCGGGCGCCGGATCCTCTTCGAGCCGATGCTCGACGACGCCGGTGCCCGGCCGCCGGTGGAGGACTCGCCGAATCCGCGGCGGAACCCGCTCGTCCCGCTCCCGCTGCCGGCGGAGGAACTCGTCCGCGGGCTCGATGCGGTCTTCGTGACCCACCTCCACCAGGATCACTTCGACGAGACCGGCGCCAGTCTCGTTCCGCGGGACGTCCCCGTCTTCTGCCAGCCCGAGGACGAGGGACGGCTGCGCGGGCTCGGCCTCGACGCGCGGCCCGTGGACGGAGCGCTCGACTGGGACGGGCTTCGCATCGTGCGGACGGGCGGGCGGCACGGACACGGGGAGCTCGGCGACGCGCTCGGCCCGGTGAGCGGCTTCGTCCTCGACGCTCTCTACGTCGCAGGCGACACGGTGTGGTGCGAGGAGGTGGAGGACGCGATCGAACGGCACCGGCCGCGGGTGGCCGTCGTGAACGGAAGCGGCGCGTGCTTCCTCGAGAGCGGCCCGCTCGTCATGACCGGCGCCGACGTGCGCGAGGTCGTGGCCCGCGTCCCGACCGTGGTGGTCGTGCATCTCGAGGCGATCAACCACTGTCTGGAGACGCGGGCCGAGGTACGCGCGGCCGTGCCGGAGGCGCTCGTGCCGGAAGACGGGGAGAGTCTCGAGCTCACGATCGCGGCGTCGGGGCTTTAGGCGCGCTCGCCGAGCTTCGCCTCGATGCGGTCGAGGCGCTCGCCGATCGCGTCGAGCCGCTCCGCGACGTCCGCCAGCTCGTCGCCGCGCAGGCGCCGGCGCGCACTCTCCACGAACGCGGCAGTGACGGCGGCCGTGAAGACGCTCAGGAAGCCGATGCCGAGGACCATCACCACCGCCGCGATGGCTCGGCCGTGGGCGGTCGTCGGTACCTCGTCGCCGTACCCGACGGTCGTCACCGTCTGGACCGCCCACCAGAGCCCGAGTCCGACGTTCGGGAACTCCGAGCGATCGACGAGCCAGAGCAGTACGCCGGCCGCGACGGTCGCGAGTACCGTCACGGCCGAGATCGCGAGTCCGGCCCGGCGCGCGGTCAGCGGCGCGCTCAGGAG
>JBOHAK010000027.1:0-3723 GCA_050697795.1 Gaiellaceae bacterium | reverse complement strand
AGCCCGAGGAAGATGTCCTCGACCTCCCGCCGGATCTGCGTGATGAGGTGCAGGTGCCCTCGCGGCGCCGCCTCCCCGGGCAGCGTGACGTCGAGCACCTCCTCCGTGAGACGCCGGTCGAGCTCGGCGCGCTCGAGCTCCGCCTGCCGCTCGGCGATCTGCTCCTCGAGCGCATCGCGGAGCGTGTTGAGGACGCGGCCGGTCTCGGGGTCGCGAACCTCGCGTAGAGCCCGCTTCAGCTCGCTCTTCCGCCCGAGGTAGCGGACGCGGGCGTCGTCGAGCTCGGACAGCGTCGAGGCGCCCGCAATGGCGCTTCGCGCCTCGGTTTCCAGCGCCCTGGCGTCCATCGGGTGAGCGTATCATCGGGCCCGTGAGCGCCTACGACGCCTTCGCGCCCATCTACGACGAGTGGGCTGCGCACATGACGGAGGACGTTCCCTTCTACGTCTCGCTGGCGCGCGAGGCCGACGGGCCGGTGGTCGAGCTGGGCGTGGGCAACGGCCGCGTCGCGGTGCCGGTGGCGCGGGAGACCGGCCGGCCGGTGATCGGCGTGGACTCGTCCCCGGCGATGCTGGCGCAGGCCCGCGAGCGGGCGGCGGCGACCGGCGTCGAGCTCGACCTGCGCGAGGGCGACATGGCCGAGCTGGAGCTGGACGAGCCGGCCGCGCTCGTCTATTCCCCCTTCCGCGCGCTCCTTCATGTGCGGGGCTGGGCGGACAAGCGGCGCGTGTTCGAGCGCGTGGCGGCGTCGCTCCGCCTCGGCGGGCGCTTCGCCTGGAACGCGTTCGTCTTCGACCCAGAGGTGGCGGCGCGGAACGACGGGTTCGCAGCCCGGCACGGGTCGCTGTGGGAGTATGTCGAGCACGCGCCGGGCGACAACCGCATCGACGTGACCGCGTTCGTCGGCCGGCCGGGCGTGGACGCGCGAACGATCTCGCTCTGGTGGGCGACGCGCTCCGAGTGGGAGGGGCTGATCGAGGCCGCCGGGCTCGAGGTGGAGGCGCTCTACGGGTGGTTCGACCGCCGCCCCTTCGACGACCGCAGCCCGGAGTTCGTGTGGATCGCGCGCAGGCCCCGCTGATGAGCGAGTACGACGCGATCGCCGAGCTCTACGACCCGTGGAGCCGCAGCGTCACGGAGGACATCGACTTCTACGTCGCCGAGGCGCGCAAGGCGGGCGGGCCGGTCGTCGAGCTCGGCGTGGGGACGGGGCGGATCGCGGTGCCGGTGGCCGCGGCGGGCGTCCCGGTCATCGGCGTCGACTCGTCGGCGGGGATGCTGGAGGTGTGCCGGCGTCGTGCGGAGAAGGCGGGTGTCGAGCGGCTGCTCGACCTCCGGCTGGGAGATCTGCGCGACCCGCCGGTGGACGCCCGCGTGCGCCTCGTCACCTCGCCCTTCCGGGCGCTCCTGCACCTCGACACGGATGCGGACCGGCGTGCGGCGCTCACGGCCGCGTTCGGGCTCCTCGTGCCGGGCGGGCGCTTCGTCTTCGACGTTTTCGCGCCGAGCAAGGAGGACGTGGCCGAGACGCAGGGCCGCTGGCTCGAGCGCGAGCCCGGGATCTGGGAGCGCGCCGACTGGGACCTCGAACGCCGCATCCTCACGCTCCACGTGCGCGGCCACGAGTCGGAGACCGCGATGCGCCTCTCCTGGCTCCCGGTGGACGACTGGCGCGCCCTCCTCGAGGCGACCGGCTTCGAGGTCGTCGCCTGCTACGGCTGGTTCGACCTCAGCCCCCACGCGGGCGGCGAGGACACCGTCTGGCTCGCCCGCCGTCCCTAGCGGCCACGCCCCGGTGCCTGGCACCTGAACATGGCCTTGCGGGACATGTGGAAGCGCGACGCGCGCCTCGTCGGGTGACCGAGCGATCTGTGCGTGGAGCGGGTTTGTGCACAGTCCGTCGGCGTGTCAGCCCATGTCCTGGTGCCTGGCACCTGGACGCGTCCCGGAGGGACGCTAGGTGCCCCAGCCTGCGTGCGGTTCGTGGCGACCCGGCTCGACGTGCCAGTACTCTCGGAGCGCCGCGCAGCGGCCGTCCGAGGCGAAGCGGAGGAGCAGGCACCCGGGCAGCGTGATCTCCTCGCCCTGGTCGCGCATCGTCGCCCACCACTCCACGACGACCCGGTCGCCCGCGACGATGGGCGTCCCCATGCTGACGTCCGCGTCCTCCTGGGTCGAGGTCGCCCGCGTCCAGTAGTCGCGGATGCCGGCGGAGCCGACGCTCGGCTTCCGGAAGGGGCTCGAGCGGTACTCGGCGTCCTCCGTGAAGAGGCCGACGACCGCATCCGCATCCTTCTCCCGCCACGCGCGGCCGTACTCCTCGACCCACGCCTGTGCGTTCATCGCCGCCTCCTCCACTCGTAGAGCGCGATCGCGCCCGCGACCGCGACGTTCAGGGACTCCGCCTGCCCGGCCTGCGGGATCGTCGCACGGGACTCGCAGGCTGCCAGCACGTCGTCCGGCAGGCCCTCCCGCTCGGCGCCCAGCACGAAGGTGACCCGCTCGGGAAGGTCGAGCTCTGAGAGCGGGACTCCTCCGCCCGGCACGAGCGAGACGCGGGGCGCGGGCGCGTCCCCGAACGCGGCGAGCGGCACGCGGAAGACGGCGCCCGCCGAGGCCCGCAGCGCCTTCGGGCCCGTCGGGTCGGCACAGCCCGCAGAGAGCGCCACGAATGCGGGTCCGAGCGCATCGGCCGTCCGCAGCAAGGTCCCCAGATTTCCCGGGTCGGCGACGCGCCAGAGCGCCAACCCGGCCGGCCGACCCACGCCCTGCGGCAGGTCGGCCCGCCGGAAGACGGCGACCACGCGCGCCGGATGGGGCAGGGTCGACACGCCCGCTATCAGCCCGGGCGCGACGGCCTCGGCGAGACCGCCCAACCGGTCGACGAGCGCGGGCCGCTCGCCGTCCACCAGCGCCTCCACCGGCTCGAGCCCGGCGTCGAGTCCGGCCGCGACGAGGTCCTCCCCCTCGCAGACGAAGAGCCCGAGCTTGTCCCGCTGCCGCCGCGACTCGAGCTTGCGCACGAGCTTGAGCCGCGGATTGGCGGCCGACGTGATGATCAGTGCCCCTCGGCGCCCCTAGGCTTCGAGCGCGGACTTCGCCCGCTCGGCGATCCTCGCGAACGCGGCGGGGTCGTTGACCGCGATGTCGGCGAGCGCCTTGCGGTCGAGCTGGATCTCGGCCTTCCGGCAGCCGGCTACGAACTGGTTGTACGAGAGGCCCTCCTGCCGCGCCGCCGCGTTGATCCGCACGATCCAGAGCTGGCGGAAGACGCGCTTCTTGCGCTTGCGGTCGCGGTAGGCGTGGTTGTCCGCCTTCTGGACGGCCTCCTTCGCCTTCCGGTAGGAGATCGAGCTCTGGCCGACGTAGCCCTTCGCGCGGTCGAGCACCTTGCGGCGCTTCTTGCGCGCGTGGACGGATCGCTTGACGCGGGGCATCGCTACCTCCTCCTGCGGCTACCGGCCGAGCAGGCGCGCGACGTCGCGGACGTTCGACTCGTCCACGTCGTGGTCGCGGCGGAAGCCGCGGCGCCTCTTGGCGGTCTTCTTCTCGAGATTGTGGCTCTTCATGGCATGGCGGCGCAGGATGCGACCCTTGCCGGTCACCTTGAACCGCTTCTTCGCGGCTGAGTTTGTCTTCTGCTTAGGCACTTTGAGCTGCTCCTACCTCTCGTCCGACGGTCCTGTGCGGCGCGAGCACCATGACCATGTTGCGCCCGTCCTG
>JBOHAK010000026.1:0-1544 GCA_050697795.1 Gaiellaceae bacterium | reverse complement strand
GGCTCAGCCCGTCCGCCCGACAGCCTCGGCGCCCTCCGAGCCGCGCACGCGGCCGCAGCCCGCGCGCCCGCGCCGCGAGCTCGACCTCTCGAAGCTTCTGGGCGCGCTCGGGCTCGCCTGGGCCGGCGGCGTCGTGACCGTGCTCGGGATCATCTTCTTCTTCGTCCTCGCCGTGAATCGCGGCTGGATCAACGCCGAGCTCCGCCTCGGGTTCGGCGCCGCGGCCTCGGTCGCCGTCTTCTCGGCGGGGTTCTGGCTCCGCCGGCGCTTCGGGACGACGCACGCTGCGCTCGCCGCGGTGGGCGCGGGGATCGCGGGCGGATACGCCACCCTGCTCGCCGCCGCCGCCTTCTACGAGTTCGTTCCCGATGTGTGGGCGCTCGTGGCGGCCGGCGGGATCGCCGCCGTGGCGACGGCCGTGGCGATCGCCTGGTCGGCCGAGCTCGTTGCGGGCCTCGGGCTCGTGGGCGCGCTCCTCGTGCCGCTCATGGCACTCGCCGAGAAGGGCGAGCTCACGATCGTCGGGACGGGGTTCGTCGCAATCGTCTACGCGGCCACGGCGGCGGTGTCGTTCCGGCAGCGCTGGCGGTATCTCCTCCTCGCGGGCCTCGCCGCCTCCTACCCGCAGGTCGCGATCCTGGCCGGCCAGAGCGAGGCGACCGACTGGGCGGTCGTCGGGCTCACGGCGGTCTTCTGGGCTCTGCTCGTGGCGACGGCCGTCGTCCTCCAGACCCGCACCGGCGGGGGGCGGCTCGAGCCGCTCGCGGCGACCGTGGTGCTCGCGGCGGCGGTGCTCGTCTCCGCGGTCGCGGCGCACCTCTTCGACGGCGAGAGGTGGGGCGTCAGCCGGGAAGGCCTCGCGCTTCTCGCGGTCGCGGTCGCGCACCTCGCCCTCGGGGCGGCGTTCTTCCGGCGCCTGCGCGACTTCTCGAGCCTGCAGTGGGCCGTCGGCCTCGCCGTCGCGGCCGTCGCCGGCGCGGAGCTCCTCGGCGGCGGCTGGCTCGCGCTCGCCTGGGCGGCCGAGGCGGCGGTGCTCGCCTGGCTCGGCGAGGCGACGCTCGAGCGCCGCTTCCAACTCTCCGCGCTCGCCTACCTGGCGCTCGCGCTCTCCTACACGCTCGGGCACGAGGCGCCGCCGACCGACCTGTTCGAGCTGAGCGCCCATCCCGCGGGCGGCGCCCCCAGCGTCCTGGCCGTCGCGGCTGCGGCGGCGGCGCTCGCCTGGTTCGTGCGCGGTCCTCTCGAGCGCGCCGCGGCCGAGGGCCCGGTGGCCGCGTTCCTCAGCGATCTCGTGGTGCTCGTGCGCCGCGGCCGCGCCGTCTACCTCTGGCTCGCCGGGACGCTCGTCGCGTATGCGGCGTCGCTCGGCCTCCTCGAGCTCTCGCTCTGGATCGCCGTAGACGGCCGCGAGGTGCGCTTCGAGCGCGGACACGTCGCCGTCAGCGCGCTGTGGGCCGCGATCGGGCTCGCACTCGTCGAGACGGGCATGCGGCGGCAGCGGCTCGCGCTCGCGATCGGCGGCCTCGCCTGGACGGGCGCGGCGG